>DATGJK010000581.1:0-4930 GCA_035295245.1 Acidobacteriaceae bacterium | reverse complement strand
CTACGTGACCCTGGCCACGGCGGTTCTCGAAGGCTTCAACATCCTCGACGTGGTCACTGCGGATCGCGTCGTGGCGCAGGTTTCCACGGAGCACCCTCGCAAGGGATCGATCCCCGATATCACCTTCGTGGGCACGCGCTTCGAAAATCTCCGCATTGCCGGCCACCCTGTTCGTATCGACCTAGACCTGGACTTCTTCGGCGAAAAACCCGCCAATGACGAGCCCTGGTCCCGCAAGGCGGATTTCCGCGAGCGTGTGAACGCGCAGCGCGACGCCATCGTCCGGCAGGCGAATCTTCCCGCTGAAATAGCGGAACGATACAATCAACTTCCGTCGAATCCAGGTCCCCAGGGGTCGCTCGAATGCTCGCTGGTCCATCGCGCGGATGGCTCTTATCCTGGGCGGACCTTTGGGCACGTCATCGATATTCCTCATTTCGGCAGAGTGTATCTGGCGACGGTGCGCCTGGCGGAGACGCCGGATCCGAAAACCGGGATCATCAACACGCTGTTTCGCCTGACGATGATCGAAGCGAAGATGGGCTGCATCGGCGACGGAACGATCTCGGGCGGCGACACGATCGTCAACGGGGGAACCAAAGGGGGCGGCTAGCGTGGGCCGCGCCGGCCATTTGCCTGCTCCTCTGTCTTTCCGGCGATCGTGCTCTTAGCCCTGAAGAACAATTCCGGCGCACAACGCTGCTTTTTGAACGGGGTGAACTTGCCGCCAGTCAGGCGACTGCGGCCGAGCTGGCGGTGCGCTACAGCGGTTCCGATCCCGCACTGTCGGCGAAGTTCAGACTCCTGCAGGCGGAATCAGCGTCATGGCGCGGGCGCAGGCAGGAGGAGAGGGAAACGTTGCTGCCTGACTTTCCCGCCTCAGCTGGCGAGGATGCGCGCATCCGGCGAATGTCCCTTCTTGCGGCCTCTGACGTTTATCTCCACCGTTACGACGATGCTCGTCAGTATCTCGCGGCCAGCGATCAGCTTTGCGCAACGGGCGACCGCCCGGTTTGCAGCCACGTTCTCGACGCGCACGCGACGCTGGCTCTCGAGCAGGGAAAAACCGACGATGCATTCCGCTTCTACCTTCAGGAGCTGGCTGCAACGCGCCGGTTTGGACAGGCATTCGACGAGGCAACGGCGCTCAACAACCTTGCCGCGGTCCGTCTGCAGCAGGAGCGATACGATGACGCGATCGACTGGCTGAACGCGTCCAACCGCAGCGCCGCCGCGCTGGGCGCACAGGATCTTCTGCTCTACAACATGGGGAACCTGGGCTGGGCGTATTACAGTCTCGGGGACCGGGAGCGTGCTTTCCGCCTTTTTCAGGATGCGGAAAGGCGGGCCAGCGCGCTGGGCGACACGCAGGGAACCATCCTCTGGCTTACGACGACCGGATATGTTCTCCAGGATTCCGGCGAGTGGCCTCGAGCCGCGGAATCCTACCGCCAGGCTCTCCAGCTGGCCACGCAGATCGGCAGCAAAGAAGACATCATCAACTCGCTCGAAAGCCTCACGCATATCTCGATCGAACTGGGAGAGCTCGATGCTGCCGCACAATACCTGCATCAGCTCGATCCGCTCCTCGGGACCAGTGCCAATCGTCTCGACGCGCTCGACGTCACCCTGGCTCGAGGTCGTATCGCTGCCGCCCGCCGGCAGGATCAGCAGGCTGAAGCACTTTTTCGCCAGGTCGACACCGATCCGGCCAGTCAGATCACGATGCGACTGGGCGCCGAGCACGAGTTGGCCCGCCTTTTTGAATCCGAGGGTCACATTGAGGAGGCGCTGAAAATGTACGACGCGGCGCTGGCCACATTCGAGTCGGCGCGCGCACAGATCAAAAAGGAAGACTCGAAGCTTCCCTACTTCGCCAACGCCACGCCCATCTACGACGATTACATACGCCTCCTGATCTCCCGAGGGAGAGTCGAACAGGCTCTCGCCGCCGCCGATCAGAGCCGCGCCCGCGCCCTGGCGCAGGGCCTCGGCCTCAGTTCCGCGGGTCCCGGTCTTCGCGACGCGTCATTCCACCCAGGCGCCATTGCCGCGCGCGCCGGAGCAACGCTGCTGTTCTACTGGCTTGGCGAACGACAGTCCTGGTTGTGGGCCATTGCTCCGGGCAGGACAACGGTCTTCCAGCTGCCGCCAAAAGCAGAGATCGCGCGGCGTGTCACACGCTATCGCCAGGCATTGCAGGGCCCTGACGATCCCATGGCGCCTGCTAATCAGGATGGCCTGGCTCTCTTCCGGACCCTCATCGGCCCTGTCCAGCCCTCGCTGCCTCGAGGCGGAAATGTTGACATTCTCTGTGACGGAGCGCTGAGCGAGCTCAATTTCGAGACCCTCATCGTACCGGAACCCTCCCCACATTACTGGATTGATGATGCGAACATCGTCTCGGCCCCATCGCTCCTGCTGCTCGCTTCTTCTCAGCCGAGTAAGAACGCCCCCAACAATCTTCTCCTTATCGGAAACGCCATTTCTCCTGGTCCGGATTATCCCGAGTTGCCGAATGCCGGGCTCGAAATGCAGCAGATCCGCAGACATTTTCGGGAGCAAACGGTTTTCGAAGGCCGGCAGGCGAACCCCGGTGCGTATCTGCAATCCGCCCCGCAACGCTTCGCCTACATTGACTTTGTCGCGCACGGCGTTGCCAGTCTCACGGACCCGCTGGATTCCTCCATCATCCTCTCCCGTACGCCGGGAGGCGAGGACTCCTTCCGCCTGCACGCCCGGGACATCATGCAGCACCCCATCCATGCTCGTCTGGTGACGATTGCCGCCTGTTACGGCGGCGGCACGCGCGCTTATGCCGGCGAGGGGCTGGTGGGCCTCTCCTGGGCATTCCTCTACGCCGGCGCGCACAACGTCATCGGCACGCTTTGGGAAGTCAGCGACGCCTCGACGCCGCTGCTGATGGATGCGTTCTACGCGGGAATCGAGCAGGGCCTTGCGCCGAGAGCCGCCCTGCGCCGCGCGAAGCTTTCGCTTCTGCAGGGACGGTTCCAGCGCCCGTTTTTCTGGGCGCCTTTCCAGCTTTTTACCGGCAGCTAACAAGACGCGCGCTGGAGAATTTTTGACGGTTCGCGAAACGAAAGTTGTATTTCCCGCACTACCTCTCAGAAGGGGGCTCCGTTCGTTGAAGCAGAGCTTCCCGGAGGTGCAGAGGTCCCATGGATTCGCTATCTCCCCTTGCGCCCGTCCAGCAGTTCATTATGGATTGCGTTGACCTGGCATCCAGCCTGGATAGCCTGGACCCACGAGACTACAGTCTCTATGTGATTGCCACCGTTCTCAGCAGCCAGACCCAATACCATGCACTTCTCTTGCGCCGGCAAGGTCTGTCGCCTTCCAGCGCCGAGGAGGCCTGGATCGACTTCATGCTCGACAGCCTGCTGGCGAGATTGAGCTCACTCAAGAGACGCATTGGAATCGGCGCGCCCATACAGTGCATTTCCAAGGCTCCCGCCGGGCTGAAAGCCGGTTAGACCGCATGCTGTTGTAGCCTTCTTGCATTGAACCGGTCGACACTGTGCGGTACCATTCCCCATGCCGCCTTCGCGGATGGGAGGCAGTGTCGCCCGCCCTGCATCGCGTCCGATTGCCGGTTCGTGCCGTAATCCCGCAGCTGATGATCAGCGTTGCCGCGGGAGCGGTTTCCACCGCAGGATGGACAGGAGACTGGAACGGTCGTCAGTCCAGGCATAGAGGCCGTGCCGCGGCGGGATGGGCAGCGCGGCATTGAAGATCTCAGGATCGTTCAGGATGGCTTCGCTCGCGCTGACCAGAACCCACTGCGCTTCAAATTCGCCGCGACTGTCGTTGGGGGGCGTTGCGATGAGGCGGGCGTCCATGCCGGAGGCGCGGGCGAGCGCGGCCACCTCGGGCGCGAGGTCGAGAAACTGATTCGAGATATGGAAGGCGAGGATGCCGTCGGGACTCAGCTGGCGTTTGTAGAGATCCATGGCCTGCGTGGTGAGCAGGTGCATCGGGATGGCGTCGCCGGAGAAGGCATCGATCGCGAGAACATCGTAGTGCTGCGGCGGTTCGGCGGCCAGCGAGAGGCGGGCGTCGCCGAGCGCGATGGAGATCTGCGCTTCGCTGTCGCGCAGGTAGGTGAAAAGGTTGCGTGCGATAGGGACAACGGCGGGGTTGATCTCATAAAAGGTGATACGGTCGCCCGGGCGTCCATAGGCCGCGATGGTGCCTGCGCCGAGGCCGATGACGCCGATGTTGCGCGGGCGGCCTCCGCAGCAGACATCGAGCGCGACGCCGATGCCGGAATCAGGGGCGTAGTAGGTGGTGGGGTTGCGGCGGAAGTCCGGCGCGAACCACTGGGTGCCATGCGTGATGGTGCCGTGCGTCAGCGTGCGGATGGTGAGGGCGATGGGCGCGTTCGTCTGGGTGACGCGCAGCGTGCCGTAGAAATTGCGCTCCTCGAGCAGGCTGTGGCCGTTCGCGATGTGGAGCATGATGACGAGGGCCAGGAGGCCGGCAGTAGTTGCTGACCATAAGAGGCGCGCTTGCCAGCCGCTGCTCCAGGTGGCGAGGACAGCGACGGCGGCGGTGAGGAAGAAGGCGAGGGCGATGTCGTAGTTAGCGTCGAACAGTAGTGGGCAGAGTATTCCGACGAAGAAGGCGCCTGCGGCTCCGCCGGCAGCGATCATCAGATAGAAGAGAGTGGCTTCGGAGTTTTGGGCTGGGCGGAATGCATAGGCTTCCGCGTGGCAGAACCAGCAGGCGATGAGCATCTCGGCGACGAAGAAGCCGACGGTGAGCAGGATGGGCAGCGTAACTCCGGTTTGAGTAAGGAACCAGCCAAGCGCCGCGAGCAGAACGATGAGGAGGCGGACGATGATCCAGCGGCGGTACAGGCCCGGGACTTCGAAGGCGAGAATGAAAGTGAGCAGGTAGGCGGCCAGAG
>DATGJK010000580.1:0-5889 GCA_035295245.1 Acidobacteriaceae bacterium | reverse complement strand
GATGCCACGATGACGGAATAGTCCCTGAGCGTACCCAGGGGATCGACCTCGGCTATGGTGAACGACGGATTGTTGCCGCCGACCGGAGAGATGGAGGGGACGACCTTCAGGAAGATCGGTTCTGCGTTCATCCCGCAAAGCTCGCCCAGCTTCGCCCCTGGACACCGGACGGACGAGAGCATGCGCATCTCGTCCATGTGCGTGTGGCCGAACACCCCGAGGCGAACGACGTGTTCGTGCTGCAGCAGAATATCGTCGAGCCGGGCCGAATCCTCAGGGACGAGAAACATCTCCGGCGCCTCACCCCCGCAGACATTGCGAAATTTTCTGACCGTCTCAAACGCATTCACCCCCGGCGGGATATGCGCCATCAACCAGACTTGTTCGCCCGCATTTTGCGCTTCGTCCAGTTGGCGTGAAAGCCAATCCAGCTCGGTCTGCGCAGGACCAGGATTCGCATCGCCCTTACAGGAGGCATACTGCGGCGACAGGAAAACATCGTTCAGCACGACCAGCCGCGTTCGCCGAAGCGGCGCGAGCGGAACGCTGTAGTACCCTCCCGTCCGGAACTGCTCCTCAACGGAACGCCGCTCCGCGGCAGGTACGCCCGCTGGAACGATCTGCGCCGTCAACCTGAGAAACGCGCTTTCCGGATCAAGGTGATAGTCACCGCAGCTCGTGTCGTTGTTCCCCAGCGCGACATAAACGGGCACTCCGGGAAATGCTGCCCTGATCTGCTCGACGACGAACTGTATCGTCTTCTCCACAAACAATTCGTAGTCGGCTCCCGATCGTCCGGGGAGCAGCGCCTGATAACGGCAGGGCAAGCTATGGACCACGAGGTCTCCGCTCACCGTGATGAATCGGGCATGCGGTGCCTGCTGCCGCATGGCATCGAGGCTCGAGCGCAGCAGCGCATACGGCGTGTCGAAGCCGCGGGCGCCGCAGTTCTTCTGCAGCGCGGTAAAGGCCTGCGCCTGACCTGCGCTCTCCCGCGCGGAGAGAATCGCGGCCCACTGGCTCACCGGTGCATCGCTAAGCTGTTTGGCCTTCGCCGGATCGTGGAAGGGATCGAAGTGGATGTCGCTGAGAAGCAGGGCCGACATCGTTTTTGTGTCTGCATGCGGTGATGCCGCGCGCTGCGCCAGTACGCACGGAGGCAGGCAAATGAGAACCGCAATGCAGAGCGAGAGGGAACGCACGCTCAGCCCCAGGCTGAGTCCAGAAAATCAGCCGCGTCGCAGACCGTGCCGCGGCGTGGGAAGACCTTGTCGAGGAGGCAGCGGTGCACTTCGTTGTCCATCTCTGCGCAGCAATCGCGCAGGACGACGACCCGATAATCGGCGTCGCTGGCCTCGAGCAGCGTAGAGAGAACCACGCCGCTGGTGGCGATCCCGAAAAGCACCAGCGCGTCAATGCCTTTGGCGCGCAGGATCATGTCGAGATCGGTCCCCGTGAACGCGCTGACACGGTGCTTGACGATGACGATGTCGTTCGGACCGGGACCGAGAACAGGGTGAATTTCCCCCGCTTCTCCGCTGAAGAGTTGCTGGTGCTGCGGTGAGTTGCGAAGTGCGCCAAACACTGGATTGCGCGGGTTGATCTCCGGCAGGCCCGCGCGGAAGCCCACGCGGATGTGAATGACCGTCATCCCCCGCTGGCGCGCCGCGTGCAGGACCTTCGCGGCGCGGGCGATGATGTCCTGCTGGTTGGCCGCATAAATGGAGACGACGCCCTGCTGCATGTCCATGCAGAGAACCGCCGTGCGCGCCGGTTCGAGGAGCGGGTTAATCTTCATGTTTGGCTCCCGGATTACTTCGCCGTTCCAGCGTGATCCTCTTCGAACTGCCAGGCAATGATTTTCTTTAGTTGCTCGTAGGGAACGGCCAGCATCGGGAGACCGCGGCCATCGACGAAGAGCCACGGCGTTTCGTTTACGTTCAAGTCGAGCCCCAGCTGCATCGACTCGTGCACCGCGTTCTTCGCTGCGTCGGTAGCAGAGCAGGCTGCGACCTTGTCCGGATCGAGTCCGGCAGCGGTGACGGAATTCCGCAGAGCCTGATCGGCTCCCTGCCCGCTCAGCGCATCCTGCCCCGCAAAGGTAGAGTCGGCGTACTTGAAGAAAGCATCGCTGCCGCCCTGCTGGAAGACGCATTGCCCGTACGTGGCCGCCTCGAACGCCTTCGGGTGGATGTTCACCAGCGGAAAGCTCTCAAAGACATAGTGGGCCTGGGGGAAATCCTTCAGCAGCCTTTGCACCACCGGCTCAGCCTCCTTGCAGTGCGGGCACTGGAAATCGGCGAACTCGACCAGCAGGAACTTCTTGTCCTTTGAACCCATGGACGGCCCATCCGCGCGCTGCTGGAGCGAGTGAAAGAGATTTTCGTAGGGATGGGCGCCGAAGTCGAGCAGTTGCTCCTGCAGGATCAGGTGCTTGCCGTCCGGAGTGATAAAGAAGCTGAAATTGGCCACCTGGGGGTTGGGCTTCTCCGCCACCAAAACCTCGACTTTGGCCACGCCAGGAGCGGCCGTCTTCTGGATGCCGAAGACCTCCCATTCGCGGTTGGGATCGTAGCCCCACGTGGCATGCAGAAACGCATCGACCTCCGCCTTTGTGGGAGAGGATGCGGTGAAATTGGCCTGCTCGACCGGCGGAAACTTCGGTCCCTGCTCAGCCTGCGGAGTTCCGGGCGTCTGCGGCACGGGTGCGGAAGGCGGCTGGTTTTGCGCAAGGGCCATGGCCGACAACGCGAATGAGGCGAGAATGCACGAAAACAAACGGCTCTGCATAGAATCCTTTCGGGGATTTTTAAACTTCCACTTTGGCCGCGATGGGGAAACGGCGGCCCATGCCGAAGGCCTTGGGAGTGACTTTCAAAACCGGGGCGGCCTGTTGCCGCTTGTACTCGCTGCGCTCCACCATTTTCACCACGGCACGCACTGTTTCGGGAGTGATCCCGCGTTCGGCGGCGATGGTTTCCGGCGTCTCATAGCGCTCAACGTAAGCCTCGAGGATCGGATCCAGCACCTCGTACGGCAGCAGCGAATCGGTGTCCTTCTGGCCGGGCCGCAGCTCGGCCGACGGAGGCTTATCCAGAATGGCGCGCGGGATGATCTCGCGCTCAGCATTCAGGCAGCGGCAAAGGTCGTAAACACGCGTCTTGAAAACATCGCCGATGACCGCCAGCGCACCGACCATATCGCCGTAGAGAGTGCAATAACCCGTGGACATTTCGCTCTTGTTGCCCGTCGTGAGCACCAGCCCATTGAATTTGTTGGAATACGCCATCACCAGCGTGCCGCGAATTCGCGACTGCAGGTTCTCTTCCGTAATGTCAGGCTTGGTGCCGGCAAAGATGGGAGCGAGCGCCTGCGTAAACCCGGAGAAAATATCGCTGATGGGCAGCACCTCATAGCGAATTCCGAGATTCGCTGCCAATTGACGGCTGTCGTCAATCGAGCCGTGGGACGAATACGGGCTCGGCATGCCCAGGGCAACGATGTTTTCCGCCCCGAGAGCCCGTACCGCGATCGCGGCAACCAGCGCCGAGTCGATGCCGCCACTCAGCGCGATCACGGCTTTCGAGAAACCGCATTTGCGGACGTAGTCGCGGGTGCCGAGGGTGAGCGCTTCGAGCATCGCTTCGTCTTCGTTGCCCGCCTGCGGGTGCACGTCACCGGAACCGGCGGAGAGGTCGGCGAAGATGAGGTCCTCTTCAAAGCTCTTGCCCTGCGCGATCACCGCGCCATCTGCCCCGAGGACGAGGCTGGAACCGTCGAAGATCAGGCTGTCGTTTCCGCCAATCTGATTCACCATGGCCACCGGCACGCGATGGCGGCACGCAATGTTGGCGAGCATCTCGCGGCGAAGCTCGCGCTTGTCACGCCACCACGGCGACGCGGAGATGTTCAGGATCACCGATGCATGCTGCTTCATCAGCTCGTCGACCGGATCGACATTGTAGAGGCGGTTCTCCCAGAAGCTCTTATCGTTCCACGCATCCTCGCAGATCGTCAGAGCGATCTCCTGGCCATGCAAATAACAGATGCGCTGGCGGGGCGCGGGAGCGAAATAACGCTGCTCGTCGAAAACGTCGTAGAAAGGCAGCAGCATTTTGGACTGCACGAACTCCACGTGGCCGTTGCGGACCAGCGCCGCGGAATTCATGACGTGCTTCCCTGCTCCGTGTTCGGCGGCTGTGACATAGCCGGCGATCACGGCGATGTTATCGCGGGCCGTGGCCCGGGCAATCTCGCAGAGCGCTTCACCGCAGCGCGTAATGAAGGCGGGCTTCTCCAGCAGGTCGGCGGGTGGATATCCGCAGATGGCCAGTTCCGGAAACAGAACCAGGTCGGCTCCTCCCTGCCGTGCGCGACGAGTGAAGTCGAGGATCTTTGCGGTGTTCCCGCTGAAGTCGCCGATGGTAGGGTTGATCTGGGCCAGCGCGATCTTCACGGATTTAGTGTAGCAATCGCAGATCGCCGATCCCGGCCCAAAGGGCTAAACCTCCGGCAGAATCAGCTCGTCCAGTTCCAGGAACTGGCGCAGGACCTCGTCACTGGACTGCTTCATCTCGTCCATCGTGCCGAAAAATTCGGCGCGTCCCTGGTGCAGGAAGAGCACGCGGTCGGCGAGGCGCTCGGCAAAGCGCATGTCGTGCGTCACCACAATGCTCGTGAGGTGCAGCTGATTGCGCAGCTTGCAGATCACGTCGCCGAGCAAACGCGCGATCAGCGGATCGACCATGGTGGTCGGCTCATCGTAGAGGATGGCCTCGGGCTCAGCGGCCAGCGCCCGGGCGATCGCCACCGACCGCTTCATCCCGGTGGAGAGATCGGAGGGCAGCATGTCGATCATCTCCGCCACCCCAACCATCTCCAGCAGGCCCCGCACGATCTGCTGAATTTGGTCTTCGGAAAGCCCGCGCCCCTCGCGCAGCGGGAAGGCGACGTTTTCCCCCACCGTGAGCGAATCGAAGAGCGCGCCGTTCTGGAAGACCATCGTGACCTTCTTCCGGATATGCTGCATCTGCTCCTCGGTGTAATCGGTGATGTCTTCGCCGGCGACAAAGATCCGGCCCGAATCCGGCTTGAGAAAACCCATAATGTTCTGCAGCGAGACGGATTTGCCAACGCCGGAGCGGCCGAGAATGCAGAGCGTCTCTCCGGGCATGACGTGGAAGCTGATGTCTTTGAGCACGTCAAGCGAGCCAAACGACTTGGAGACGTGGTCGAAGGCAATGTACGGCTCGCGGTCGTGATGACCGTTGGTCGTCTTCACTTCGACAGGGATATCGGGAGTGCCGGTCACGTGGCTTCCTGCAAACAGCTTATTGGATGGAACGGATTTTGCTCCAGGTGTGAAAGCAGCTCTTCGTAGTCACCCGGAGTATTGACGTTGCGGAACCAGTCCTGCACTGCCGGGCGCGCCGGCCAGGCTTCCGGTATCAGCGCGGCCGCAATGGATTCCACATGGAACGTGTCGATGGGTTCGTCAAGACTGGCCGCGGCAGGCGCGACGGCGGTCATCATCCTGAAGTTTCCGCCGGCGAGCGCGCTCTGGATGCCCTGCAGCAGGCGCCGGCTGTAGATGGCGCTCAGTGGCTGCGGGCGTCCAGCGAACAACGGAACCGTTGCAACGGCATGGGTGGCGACGGCGCGTTCCACCATCCAGCGCAGGAAGCCGGCCGGCAGCAGCGGGAGGTCGACCGGCACGAAGAGGTTCAGGTCCGTGTCCGAGATGCTGAGGGCCGCCTCGACCCCAGCGAGCGGGCCACAGCCAGGATGATGATCCCGAATGACGGGCGCGAATCGCGCCAGATCGTCACGCGATCCGCAAATGCGAGGCTCCAGGCCGAGGCCGCGAAGGAGATCGAGCGCATGTTCGAT
>DATGJK010000579.1:0-2428 GCA_035295245.1 Acidobacteriaceae bacterium | reverse complement strand
GGGCTGGAAGGCGGCATCAGCAACGGCGAAGACATCGTCGTGCGCGGGTACCTGAAGCCGATCTCGACGCTGCGGCGTCCGCTGCAGTCGGTGCGCTTCGATACGCGCGAGGAGACGAAGGCGGCGTACGAGCGAAGCGATGTATGCGTGGTGCCGGCGGCCGGGGTTGCCGCCGAGGCGATGGTGGCGCTGACGATCGCCTCCGCAGCACTCGAGAAGTTCGGCGGCGATTCACTCAGGGAACTCAAGCGCAACTACGACGGCTACGCAGAACAGATCAGGAGTTACTAGCGCGCCGCCGGCCCCCCGGCTGTACGCTGTTTTGTGGCAATGATTCGGGACATCGTCAAATATCCGGACCCCATCCTCCAGCGGCCTACGGAGAAGATCACGGAGTTCAATGAGGAACTGCGCACCCTGGCCGAGGATATGTTCGAGTCCATGTACAAGGCGCAGGGGATCGGTCTGGCAGCGCCACAGATCGGCGTGTCGAAGCGCATCACCGTGATCGATCTCAGCAACAAAGAGAACCCGGATGACAAGATCGTCCTCGTGAACCCGGAGATCATCGAGAAGGAAGGCAGGCAGATTGCGGAAGAGGGCTGCCTGAGCCTGCCGGATATTCGCGAGAAGGTATCGCGCGCTTCGAAGGTGAAGGTCCGGGCGCAAGATCTTCGGGGTGAATGGTTCGAGACGGAAGGAACGGAGCTTCTGGCACGCGCGTTCCAGCACGAGATCGACCACCTCGACGGCGTTCTCTTCCTGTGGCGCCTGAGCGCGCTGAAGCGCGACCTGATTCTGCGCAAGATCCGCAAGCTGCAAAAGACCGGCGAGTGGAAATGAAGCTGGTGTTCTGCGGGACTCCGGCATTTGCGGTGCCCACGCTGAAGCTGGCTATGCGTGCAGGGTACGACGTTGCCCTGGTGGTGACTCAACCGGATCGTCCCGTCGGACGCGAGCAGATTCTGACCGCCCCGCCGGTGAAGACGGTCGCCATGGAAGCGGGTATTCCGTTCACGCAGCCGGAAAAGATCAGGAGCAATGCAGAATTCCGCGCCCAGCTGGAAGCGATCCGGCCGGACGCGATTCTGGTGGTGGCGTACGGGCGGATTATTCCGCGGTGGATGCTCGACCTGCCGCGCCTCGGCAACATCAACCTGCATGGCTCGCTGCTGCCGAAGTATCGGGGAGCGGCGCCGATCCAGTGGGCCATCGCCAACGGCGAACCGGCGACCGGCGCGACGACGATGCGCCTCGACGAGGGGCTGGATACGGGGGGCATCCTTCTGCAGCGCGAGATGCCGCTCGCCCCGGACATGACGGCGGTGGATGTCTTTCCATTATTGGCGGAGATGGGCGCCGATCTGATGATGGAAACGCTGCGGGGTCTGGAGGCGGGCAGCATTACACCACGGCCACAGGACCACGCCCGGGCGACAGTTGCGCCAATCCTCACGCGCGAAGACGGCCGCATGGATTTCCATCGGCCGGCGATGACTCTTTACAACCGCTGGCGGGGTTTTCAGCCATGGCCGGGCGCGTGGACTCTGCTGAACGGAAAGAAACTCGCGGTCTATCGACTGCTCCCGACCGAGTTGATGGGCGTGCGGGCTGCCGAGCCGGGGAGCGTGGTGGTCCAGCAGGGGACAATCTTTGCGGCGTGCGGCGAAGGCACCTGGATCGAGCTGGTCGAGGTGCAGCTGGAAGGCAAGCGGCGCATGAACGCGGGAGACTTCCTGCGCGGGCACGCTCTGCAATCCGGGGCGCGGCTGGGCTGACGGGCGATGATCGCACCGGCGAGGCGTGTTGCGTTTCGCATCCTGCTGCGGGTCGCAACGACGGATGCGCACAGCGATGAGCTGCTGCGCTCGCCTGACGTGGACGCGCTCTCGGCACAGGATCGCAACCTGACTACGACGCTGGTGCTGGGCACGCTGCGGTGGCAGCTGGCGCTCGATGCGATGATTCGACCGCTGCTGTCGCGGCAGAATACGAAGCTCGGCGAGGAGGCAGCGGTGGCCCTTTGCATGGGCGCGTATCAGCTGCTGCATCTGGAGCGCGTGCCGGCCCACGCCGTGATCAATGATTCCGTTGAACTGGTGAAGACGGGAAAGGAGCGGGCCGCGGCGGGCATGGTCAATGCGGTTCTGCGCAAGATTGCTGCGCAACCGCGGTGGAAAGCTCCGGGAACTCTCGGCTCGCCCGCGGCAATTGCGGCGGCCTGGGGCCATCCGGAATGGATGGTGGCTCGGTGGGCGCAGCGGTACGGGATACAGGGCGCGGAGGCGATCTGCCGCTGGGATCAGGAGCCGACGGGGATCACTCTTCGCCTGACAACGGATGAAGACACGGCGGGGCTGGAACTGCAGCCGGGCGCGTTCCTGAGCCGAGCGCGGCGGCTGGTACGCGGAGATCCGGGGCCACTGCT
>DATGJK010000578.1:0-4393 GCA_035295245.1 Acidobacteriaceae bacterium | reverse complement strand
GCCGGCCGCTCACTGCATCCCGCGCCAAATCGCACCATTCAGAACGATGCCCGAGCCCACGCCCGTTCCCAGCGTGTACATGAACAGCGACGGCGATCCGAACGTGCGGCCCACCCCGAGGACGGCTTCGCCGTACGCCGCCACGTTGCCGTCGGAGTCCACCTGAACCGGTCGATCTAGCCGGCGTTGCAGTTCCGCCCGCAGGTTCAGCCCATCGAAACCAGGGAGGTTCGGCGGATGATGCAGCACGCCGCGTGGCAACTCCAGCGGACCCGGACTGCCCACCCCAATGCCCAGCAGTTCCCGATTCGATTGGCGCTCGATGACTTCGCCAATCGCTCCTGCCATGTCATCGAGAACCGTGTGCGGACCTTCAGCAAGGCGCGTCGGCAGCCCGATGGAATCCAGGCACTCGCCAACCGGGGTCACCGCCGCAATGCGGAGGTTGGTGCCTCCAAGATCCACTCCAATGCAATAGTTGTTCATGTCGGCAAACAGTCCATCATACGTGACGCGCTCTGCGTCTCAATTCACAGACAGCACTGGATCGGCAAGCGCCGCGGCGCATCGCATATGATGGACCCGGAACGGTTTTACCTCTTCCGCTGCCGATCGCAATCCGGGCTGCGGATCCATTGAGCAGGAATCATCCGAAATTCAGCAATCGAACCTGAACGCGAAGGAGATACGCATGCTACGCACAGCAAGCGCCGTTTGGCGCGGCGGACTGAAGGACGGCAAAGGCACCATTTCCAGCCAGAGCGGGGTGCTGAAAGAGACCCAATATTCCTTTAGCACGCGCTTTGAAAACGGCATCGGCACCAATCCCGAAGAGTTGATCGCAGCCGCCCATGCCGGCTGCTTCACCATGGCCCTGAGCAACGAACTCGGCAAGGCCGGCATGAATCCCGAATCCCTGGAGACCACGGCCGAAGCGAAGTTTGAAAAAGCCGGCGAAGGATTCGCCATCACTTCCATTCACCTGACGACGAGAGCCAAAGTTCCCGGCGCCAATGCTCAGAGCTTCGAAACCGCGGCCAACAATGCCAAGAACGGCTGCCCCATCTCGAGGCTGTTCAAAGGAAATACACAGATCACGCTCGACGCAAAGCTGGTTTAGCGCAGCACAGACCGTGGTTGGTCCGTAAGCAAGCATGGAACCCGTCACCCACTTTCTCACCGGAGCGTGTCTCGGTCGCTCCGGCTTCAACCGAAAAACCGCGTACGCCACGCTGGCGATGACTCTGGCGGCGGAAGCTCCAGACCTCGACATCTTCTGGGGGCTTCGCGGCCCCGTCGTGGAACTGCAGCATCACCGCGGCTTCACGCACACCCTGATTGGCGCACCGGTCATCGCGTTGCTGACCACGGCGTTCGTCTGGCTCATTCATCGCATGCGCCGCCGCGATCCCGTAATCCCTCCCCGATGGTTCCTCATCTGGCTATTTGCGCTGATCGCAACTCTGAGCCATCTGCTGCTCGATTTCACCAACAATTACGGGATCAGGCCCTTCTACCCGTTCAACCCGCATTGGTATGCGTGGAGTATCGTCTGGATCTTCGACCCGGTCATTTTCCTCGCTTTGCTGCTCGCCCTGGTCGTGCCCTGGATCCTTGGCCTGGCGGAAGGCGAGATCGGCGCAAAGAAGAAGCTGTTTCGCGGCCGCGGCTGGGCGATTGGAGCTCTGTCGGTGATGGTCATCTGGTGGGGCGTCCGCAATGCCGAGCGCGTGCACGCCATCGAACTGGTGAAGGGCGGCAGCTACACCCGCGAACCCCTCCTCCGCGTCGCGGCCGAACCCCATATGGCCGATCCCTTCGACTGGCATGCGCTGATGGAAACCCAGGATTACTACCAGACGGGCGAGGTGCGCACGCTGAACGATCAGGTCACAACCGACGATGATCTGGACGTGATCTATAAGCCGCCCGTTACGCCTGCCGTTGCCGCCGCAAAACAGTCTCTGGTCGGCAAAGTGTACCTCGACTGGTCGACATGGCCTGTGACCACGGATCGCGGCCCCGTGCCCGCGCCAGGAGCCGATTTCCCGCCGAAACCCGATTGGCACACTGTGGAATTTTTGGACCTGCGCTTCGCCTATCCACCAATTGCTGGCACAAGCCGCTCCCCGAGCAATCCTGTCCTCAGCGGGTGGGTTTACGTCGGCCCCGGCAATGAGATCGAAGGCATCTTTATGAGCGGCCACGAACAGAACTGATCGGCGCGGCAGCAAATGCCGGCGGTTCCGCCGCTTGACCCCGGGGCTTAATGTCCGCAGAATGAATAGAGCACGCGAGGGGTTCAATGGGCGCTTATCTGCTGGTCGTGTTCGCGGTTCTGAGCCGGGTCATACCGCATTCCTGGATGAACTTCACAGCTGTCGGCGGCGGCCTGCTTTATTTTGGAGCCCGGCGTCCGCTTCGCGAGGGCATCTGGCCCGTGCTGGCGCTGATGGCGACCGACTTCTACCTGACCGTCGCTTTCTATCACTATCCCTGGCACACCAGCGCGTATCTGATCACCTGGGCCTGGTATGCCGCCGTCGTGGTGCTCGGGCGCATTCTCCTGAAAGACCACCTCACCGTCGGCCGCGTCATTGCCGCTCCAGTCGTCGCCTCGACCAGTTTCTTCCTCATCAGCAATTACGCGGTGTGGGTGGGCAGCGTACTTTACCCGCACACTGTCGCTGGACTCGGCGCATGCTACGCGGCGGCGCTGCCCTTCTACCGCAACGATGTGCTCTCGACCACGCTGGTCACCGGCCTCGCCTTTGGCCTGCCCATGCTGGCGCATCGCCTCGCTGAGCAGCGCGCCCACGGCAAGCTGGCAGCGTAAGGTTTCCAATCCAACGAAGAACGGCCACCCGAGGGCGGCCGTTCCTGTGTACCACCGCCGTTATTTCTGCGCTGCCAGCTGCCGCAGCACGTATTGCAGAATGCCTCCGTGCTCGAAGTAGAGAATTTCCTGCGGCGTGTCGATGCGCACTCTGGCTTCGAATTCCTTCATCGAGCCGTTCGCCGTGGCACGCACTTTGATCGTGCGGCCATTCGCGAAGCGAGAATCGAGCAGACCCTTCAGTCCCGGAAAATCGTAGACCTCTTCGCCCGTCAGCCCCAGGCTCTCCACGTTCTGCCCCGGAGCAAACTGCAGCGGCAGGATGCCCATCCCCACCAGATTCGACCGGTGAATGCGCTCGAAGCTCTCTGCGATGACGGCGCGTACGCCCAGCAGCCGCGGACCCTTCGCCGCCCAGTCGCGCGACGATCCCGAGCCGTACTCCTTCCCGGCAAGAATGATCAGCGGCACCCCGCGCTCGGCGTACTTCACCGAGGCGTCGTAGATGCTCATCGGTTCGCCTTCCGGCAGCAGGCGCGTCACACCGCCTTCCGTTCCCGGCGCCAGCTTGTTGCGCAGGCGAACATTGGCAAAAGTGCCCCGAACCATGACCTCGTGATTGCCGCGGCGCGAACCATAGGAATTGAAGTCCCCAGGCTGAACGCCGTGTTCGGTCAGGTATTTCCCGGCCGGGGAATTCAGCTTGATCGAGCCCGCGGGCGAGATGTGATCCGTGGTCACGCTGTCGCCGAGCACAGCCAGCACCCGCGCGCCTTTGATGTCCTGCACAGCGACAGGCTGCGCCGGCATGCCGTCGAAGTACGGCGCCTTGCGGATGTAAGTCGAGTCACGCTCCCACTGGTAAACGTCACCGGTTGGGAAGCTCAACTTTTGCCAGTTCTGGTCGCCGTGCGTAACGGTGGCGTACTCCTTGCGGAAGCTGTCGGAGCTGATCGCCGACGCAATCACGTCCGACACTTCCTTCTGGGAAGGCCAGATGTCCCGCAGATAGACCGGCTTGCCGGACTTGTCCTTCCCCAGCGGCTGAGTGTCGAAGTCGTGATCGATGCGACCGGCCAGCGCGTAGGCCACAACCAGCGGCGGCGACATCAGGTAATTTGCCCGGACATCGGAGTTGATGCGGCCCTCGAAGTTGCGATTGCCGCTCAGCACACTGACTGCGACCAGCCCGTGTTCCTCGATGGACTTCGAAACGTCCGAAGGCAGTGGGCCCGAATTGCCGATGCATGTGGTGCAGCCGTATCCCACGGTGTTGAAGCGCAGCTGATCCAGCCAGGGAGTGAGGCCAGACTTCTCGTAGTAGTCCGTCACCACGCGCGAACCGGGAGCCAGCGACGTCTTCACCCACGGTGGAACCTTCAGGCCCTTTTCGACGGCCTTTTTCGCCAGCAGACCGGCCGCCATCATGACCGACGGATTCGACGTGTTCGTGCAGCTGGTGATCGCCGCGATGACGATGGAGCCATGATCCAAATAAGGATCAACATCCACCCCGAAGCGCTCCTTCACGGTGTGCGCGATATGCCCATTTCCGCC
>DATGJK010000577.1:0-2816 GCA_035295245.1 Acidobacteriaceae bacterium | reverse complement strand
GGCCAAAGCATCGCCGAGAGCAAGCATGGTGGTGGTGGATGCCGTCGGCGAAAGTCCTAACGAGCAGGCTTCTTTGGCGACCGAGCAGTCCAAGGCGATGTCCGCTGCTTGCGCCAGGGTTGAAGCTTTTCGTGCCGGTTGAGGAGCGCGCTTCTGCGGTGATGATGCCGACCCGGTGTTGCCCGCCTGTGCGACCACAGCCCCGCGCGTGTTCCCTGAATACAGAGAATCGCAGGTCAGAGTGATGAGTTTCACTTGCAGCCGTTTGATGGTGGCGAGCAGGCGCAGAATTTCTTCGGTTTCGCCGCTGGCGGAGAGCGCGAGAACGACATCGCCGGGGACAATCATCCCGAGGTCGCCGTGCAATGCTTCGGCAGGGTGAAGATATAACGCCGGGGTGCCGGTGGAACTCAGAGTCGCCGCCACCTTGCGTGCGACGATGCCGCTCTTGCCCATGCCGCTCACAACCACGCGGCCCGTGCAGGCGTGCAGCAGGCCGACGGCATCTTTGAAGGCCTGGCTCATGGGACCGGCGATGCGGTCGGCGAGCGCGTGCAGGGCGTCCGCTTCGATGCGGACTACGTTTTCTCCCACCCGGTTCATAAAAGAAATGATGTTAGCAGAAGTGCGCCGGGGATCAGTCGCAGCACTTTTCACCGCGAAGGCTCTCGATACCTTCGCGCGCGATGATCGGCGTCATCGCCAGGGCAGCGACGGGATCGGCCCACCACAATCCAAACAGCGCATTCAAAACCAGTCCCATTAAAAGAATGGCGGAGAGGTAGGCGCAGAACTGCGTTTGCTGCGCATCCGCGGACATGGCGGCGCTGCGCAGCTTCGATCCCACATGACGCTTGGCGCGGGCCAGCAGAGGCATGATCATCAGCGACGCGACAGCCAGGGCGATTCCCACCAGACTGCGCTGCGGCGCCTCGCGATGCAGCAGATCAGAGACAGCTTCGTAAGCGACGTAGGCGGCGAGCGCGAGAAAACACACGCCCACGATGCGGAGGCTTACAAGTTCAATGCGCTCGCGGCGGTCGGGATCGGCATCGGCACTCATGCGCCAAAGTAGGGAGACGCCGGAGGTCACCTCGATTGCGCTGTCCACGCCGAAACCCACGAGGGAAACGCTGCCGGCGATCACTCCGGCGACGATGGCCACTATTCCTTCCAAGGAATTCCAGGCGATCGTGAAGTATTCGAGATGCTTGCCGCGCTGTGCGACATGGGCACGGTCCGTCGCGACCTTAGGTTCTTCCTGGATGGCGGACATCAGAAATGGCCGTCGCGGACCAGGGCGCGGGGAGGCACTTCGCCTTCCCCGAGCAACTTGTCCCAGGCGCTGGACTGCCAGTTATCTTTCGGGCGGACCGGCCCGGTCCAGGGAGGCAGAGTGATGAGCAGCCTGCGCGACAGCGCGACGACATATGGCTCGTACATGCGGCGGAGGCGGCGAAGCTCCTGGACGGCATCGTCGCCGTCATTGGGGCGGCGGCCGGCGCGCGTGAGAATGGCTCGCAGTTTAACGAATTCCTCATCGGCCAGCCGATTCGCATTCGGATCGGGCGGGGTGCTGAGAACCTGGGCCAGGTCCACGACCGCGTGGCGCGTCATGGCAAAAGTC
This sequence comes from Acidobacteriaceae bacterium, assembly GCA_035295245.1. Taxonomy (GTDB): domain Bacteria; phylum Acidobacteriota; class Terriglobia; order Terriglobales; family Acidobacteriaceae; genus Palsa-343. Next base: position 1,189 of record DATGJK010000577.1, on the reverse strand, counting down.
AGGCGCGCCTGCTGAGCGGTCAGTCCTTCGACGCCCACCATCACCAGGGCGCTGGTATCGAGAATTGTGGTCAGCGCCGCCAGCCACGACTGATTGTTGTGCTGCGAGCGGTAATAGCAAAGCACGGGATAGGAGATGTGGCTCTCCAGCAGTTCGGCGGACCAGCGTTCCCAGTCGTGCAAAAAGTCGTCCAGCACCGGCTGATCGAAACAGTTGGCGCAACGGGTGAGAAGTTCGGACGCGGAGGGCGGCGAGCCGGCGCGGGAATCGAGCAGCGAGATTTCGCGCTCGCGACTGGAAAAACCGTTGTAAATGACCGGGAGATAACCGATCACCAGCGCCAGAAAACCGAAGCCAATGCCCGCTTCCAGCACATCGAAGGCGCGCGCGACGGGAGTGACCGGGACGACATCACCCAGGCCCAGGGTGAAGAAGGTCGAGCCGCTGAGATAAAGAAGATGGGGAAAATCGATTTTTTCCTGGCTGAGGCGAACACCGGCTCCACTGCCGTATTGCAGAAGAGCGAATCCGAGGATGAGACCGAAGGCCCACGTGGCGAGCAGCATGATCAAGGAAAGCGGGCCGAAGTAGCTGAGGAAATTTTCGCGGCGGCGGTCGCCTTTAATGTGCCGGGCAATGGCGGACCACGGCTTCCAGGTGGAGCGGTAGAACGTGCGCGTGATGCGGAAGGTACGGGTGATGCGGCGGGGCAGGACGATGGTCTCAAACGCGTCCATCAGCACGAGATATGCGAGGACGGCGCCGACAATGATGAAGAAAGGTCGCACAGGGTGATGCTGCGGACAGCAAGGCTAACAAATATCACCTTAGATGGCGAGGCGGTCAGGTGAGTCGCAAATCCTGAGCGAACGGGCATCGCAGAGGAGGCAAAGATGAGGCGCAGGTTTTTGGCGACACAGGCACAAGTACCCGTGGCTGTATCGTGTAACTACTCGCATCCGCGGCCTTGGTCCTACGTCTTGGATTCAGACGGCCAGTCCGCAGGGGACGGAGCGCCGCCGAAGCGGATGTGCTGAGTACGGCCGCTCATATCCTGTCCGCCGCCGAAAGTTCCGGTACCCGGGACGGGTTCGTGGGGGACGGGAGCCGGCTGGGCATTCTTTTCGATGGAAGCCTTGAAATCCCGCAGCACGCGTTCGATGCGATCTTCGAGGTGCTCGGATAACGC
>DATGJK010000576.1:0-3272 GCA_035295245.1 Acidobacteriaceae bacterium | reverse complement strand
GATTCGCCTCGAAGGCGTCAGTCAGCCCATCGAGATCACGCCCGACCTGCTGCAGGCCACCGCGGCGAAGTTCCTCTTTGCCATTGAAGAAGCCGGCAAGGTCTATCGCAAAATCGAACAGGCGAAAGGGAAGGGCAACTTCATCCCCGAGGTCTCCATGGACGAGACAGACTCGGCGCAAACCCCCGCCGAACTCCTCATCATCCTGGCCGCCATCGCTGACGAGGGTATTCCGATCCAGACCATCGCGCCGAAATTCACCGGCCGCTTCAACAAGGGCGTGGATTACGTCGGCGATGTCGCCCAGTTCCGCCGCGAGATTGCCCTCGATGTTGCTGCCATCACCTGGGCCGTGCGCCAGTTCGGACTCCCGCAGAATCTCAAGCTCAGCGTCCACTCCGGGAGCGACAAATTCTCCATCTACTCCGCCATCTACGACACCACGCGCCAGCAGGGCGTCCATCTCAAGACCGCCGGAACCACCTGGCTCGAGGAGATCATCGGCCTCGCCGAAGCGGGCGGCGCCGGCCTCGCGCTCGCAAAAGAAATCTATGCGCAGGCGTACGAACATCGCGAGGAACTCTGCGGACCCTACGCCACCGTCATCGACATCAATCCCGCGAAGCTGCCGTCTCCCGCTACCGTCAATGGCTGGACTTCCGACCAGTACACCTCGGCGCTGCGCCACAACCCCGTTTCGCCGGCCTACAATCCGAGCTTCCGCCAGCTCCTGCACGTCGGCTTCAAGATCGCCGCCAAAATGGGTCCCCGCTATCTCGACCTGCTGGAGGCGAACGAATCCGTGATCGCCCGCAACGTCACCGAGAACCTCTACGATCGCCACATCGCTCCCGTCTTCCTCGGCAAGCCCTCGCCCGCTGCCGCCCTGCAGCACGCGGAGGCACGATGAGCTACAAAGGCCTCGAGCTCACGGGCAAAACCGCCGTCGTCATCGGCGGCACTTCCGGCATCGGTCGCGCCATCAGCCTCGGCCTCGCTGAGGCCGGAGCCGACGTCGTCGCCTCCGCGCGCCGCCGCCAGCAAGTGGACGAAACCGCAGCGGAAATCGAATCTCACGGCCGCAAAACCCTGCGCCTCACCTCAGACACGCAGGACCGCGGCTCCCTCGAGCATCTGCTCGCGGAGACCGTCGCCCGCCTCGGCAAGGTCGACATCCTCGTCAACTCCGCCGGCAAAATCAAGCGCGCCCCGACCCTCACCTTTCCTGAAGACGAGTGGCGCGACATCATCGACACCAACCTCACCGGCACCCTGCGCGCCTGTCAGGTCTTTGGCGCCCACATGCTGGAGCGCGGCTACGGCCGCATCATTAACATCGCCTCGCTGAACAGCTTTGTCGCCCTCAGCGAAGTGGCAGCGTACGCTGCCAGCAAAGCCGCCGTCGCCTCCCTCACCCGCTCACTGGCCGTCGAGTGGTCGAAGAAGGGCGTGGTGGTCAATGCCATCGCCCCCGGCGTCTTCCGCACTGCGCTCAATTCCGACCTGCTCGACAACACGCCGCGCGGCAAGGAACTCCAGATGCGCACGCCCATGAACCGCTTCGGCAAAACCGAGGAACTGATCGGCGCGGCAATCTTTCTCGCCTCCGACGCGGCCTCGTTCGTCACCGGCCAGGTCCTCGTCGTCGACGGTGGCTTCCTCGCCAGCGGCGTGAATCAGTGAGGCAGGCGCCGACCCAGGAACTGTTAGCGAAAGGCTTGTAGCGAAAGGCGGTTAGCGAAATCACCGAAGGTGCCTCTCGCTAACCGCTTCATCGCTCATCACCTCATCGCTGACCGCTTTCCCGCGCTCCGCACGTCCCTGTCATACTAGACACAGGCAGCCCCGTGCCCTTCAACAACACCATTGCCGTAGCCATGTCCGGCGGCGTCGACTCCTCGACCGTCGCGGCCATGCTCCGCGCCGAAGGCTACGACCTCGTCGGCCTCACGCTGCAGTTGTGGAATCAGCGCCGCCTCGCCGGCAAGGAGGGCATGCCCGAGCAGGTCACCGGCCGCTGCTGCTCGCTCGACGACGTCTATGACGCCCGGCGCGTCGCCGAGACCCTCAACATTCCCTACTACGTCGTCAACGAGGAGGAGCGCTTCGAGCAGGACGTCGTCCGACCCTTCGTCAGCGAGTATCTCAGCGGACGCACGCCCATCCCGTGCTCCCTCTGCAACAACCACATCAAGTTCGATCAGCTGCTCGTGCGCGCCCGCCAGATCGGCGCCGACTTCATCGCCACCGGCCACTACGCGCGCAACCAGTACGACCCCGCGCGCAATCGCTGGATCCTCAGCCGCCCCGTGGACGAGGCGAAGGACCAGACCTACTTCCTCTTCGGCCTCACCCAGGAGCAGCTCTCGCGCACGCTCTTTCCGCTCGGCGGATACCGCAAGCCCGAGGTCCGCGAGATGGCCGCGCAGCACGGCCTCGCCATCGCGGTGAAGCCCGACTCGCAGGAAATCTGCTTCATCCCCGGCGGTGACTACAAGCGCTTCATCGGCGCGTATCTCGAGGAGCAGGGAGAGCAGATCCCCGACACCGCTGGCGAACTGGTCTCGACTTCCGGCGGAACCGTCGGCCGCCACACCGGCATCCACAACTTCACCATCGGCCAGCGCAAGGGACTCGGCGTCGCCTCACCCGATCCGCTCTACGTCATCCAGATCGACCACGCCACGAACCGCGTCACCATCGGACCGGATGCCGAGGCAACCACGCGCACTCTGCGTGCCCGCGACCTCAACTGGATCTCCATCCCCGAGTTGACCGGCACGATGCGCGTCCGCGCCAAGATTCGTCATCGCCACGAGCCCGCCTGGGCCACGATTCTCATGACGAACCCCGACGAAGTGGAGGCCGTCTTCGACGAGCCGCAGCGCGCCGTCACCCCCGGCCAGGCCGCCGTCTTCTACGACGGCAACGAAGTCGTTGGCGGCGGCTGGATCGCCAGCTAGAAAACACCTGAAACCTTTCGCTTTGAAAGGGCACGGCTTCAGCCGTGCCGCACAGGTCCGCGAAGATGTCGGGCTTTAGTCCCTGAGGGAAGTTTTCGCCGCTTTCTCTTCGACCGCTGCAGCCTTCTCGCTCATCAGCGCCTTCGCAATCGCCTTCCCAGCCGTGCGCGTATCCGCCGTTCCGCCCACATCCCGCGTGCGTTGCGACTTGTCCACCAGGCACGCCTCAATCGCCCGCAGAATTGCCGCGCCCGCCTCCCCCTCGCCGAGATGCTCCAGCATCATCGCCGCTGACCAAATCTGCGCAAT
>DATGJK010000575.1:0-2944 GCA_035295245.1 Acidobacteriaceae bacterium | reverse complement strand
GCAATTCCCGTCACATGCTGACCCAAAATCAGGGTGTGGATATCGTGCGTCCCTTCGTAGGTCTTCACCGACTCCAGGTTCATCATGTGCCGCATCACAGGGTAATCGTCGGTAATACCGGCGGCGCCGAGCACGTCGCGCGCCAGACGAGCGCACTCCAGAGCCATCCAGACGTTATTGCGCTTGGCCATCGAGATGTGCTCGTGGCCGGCATGTCCCTGGTCCTTGAGGCGGCCCACCTGCAGCACCAGCAGCTGGCCCTTGCTGATTTCAGAGATCATCCAGGCCAGCTTCTCCTGGATCAGCTGATGGCTGGCGATCGGCTTGTCGCGGAACTGCTTGCGCAGCAGCGAATACTGTAGGGCCGTGTCGTAGCAGGACATGGCCGCCCCCAGCGCTCCCCAGGCGATCCCATACCGCGCCTGATTCAGGCACATCAGCGCGGATTTCAGCCCGTCGCTCTTCGGCAGCAGGTTGGCGGTCGGAATCCGGCAATCCTGCAGCGACAACCCCGACGTCACCGAAGCCCGCAACGACCACTTGCCATGCACGTCCCAGGCGCTGAAGCCGGGGCGGTCCGCCTCCACCAGAAAGCCGCGAACCTGGCCGTCTTCCACGTCGGGATCGCCATAAACCTTCGCCCAGATCACCGAGACGTCCGCTATGCTGCCCGACGTGATCCACATCTTTTCGCCGTTCAGGACGTAATCGCCGCCCTGGCGCTCGGCCCGGGTACGCATGCCCCCGGGATTGGAGCCGAAATCCGGTTCCGTGAGGCCAAAACAGCCCAGTTTCTCCCCGGTGGCCAGCTTCGGAAGCCAGCAGTTCTTCTGCTCCTCGGAGCCGAACGTGTAAATGGGGTACATCACCAGCGCAGACTGCACGCTGACAAAGCTGCGGACGCCCGAATCCCCCCGCTCGCACTCCTGCATGACCAGTCCATACTCCACATTGGACATGCCGGCGCAGCCGTAGCCCTGCAGGCTCGCCCCGAAAAAGCCCAGCTGCCCCATCTGGGGAACCAGCTCAGCCGGGAAACGGCCCTCGCGATTGCATTCCTCAATCACGGGAACCAGGTTATCCTCAATAAACTGCCGTGCGGTGTCGCGCGCCATGCGCTCGTCCTCGCTCAGCAGATTGTCGAATCCGATAAAGTCAACGCCTTTATAGGGGAAGGCCATGGTGGTCTTGCTCCGAAGAGGAATTCTAACGTCCGGGACGCCGGAGGGGAATTCAGAAGCCGCAGCGATGCGGTTTCGCGTCCAACGCGCAGTTCGGAGCACGGCAACGCAGAAAGGGCCGGAGAGGCGGAGCAGGCTCTCCGGAATTGAACAAAGGGCAATTAATCGAGCGAGGACTCACCATGGCTGGAGATCAGCAACTCACGTGCAGCGACTGTGGACAGGAATTCACCTTTACGGCCGAAGACCAGGCGTTCTTCCGGGAGCGCGGTTATTCGGCTCCTAAGCGCTGCCGAGCATGCCGTCAGGCGCGGAAAAACGAACAGGGTGGTGGCGGTGGCGGCGGATATCAACGGTCCCAGTCAGCGGGAACGGCCGTGATCTGCTCCGGATGCGGGCAGCAGACGACGGTCCCCTTTGAGCCGCGCGGCGACCGGCCGGTGTATTGCCGCGATTGCTACCAGGCGCAGAAGGCCGGCGGCGGCGGTGCTGGCCGCGGCGCCAGCCGTGGCGGACGCGGCCGCTACTAGAGCCACGCATCAGAAACAGGCAGACAGCCCAGCTTGTCGTCCCCTGCGGCGACGATGAGCTGGGCGCCGCCTTTTGGCCCGGGCTTGAATCTCCGCGTCCGGCCCGCGTCAGGCTACATCTTCGCGACGCGAACCCGGACGCTCCGTGCCCGGGCTGCGGCGTTCCGACGACGGGCGTCCCACTTCGTCGGGCTCGGTCGGATCTTCGCGCCCGGATTCCTCCTGGCGCCGCTGCTCGGGATGTTCGCGGACGATGGGGTGCTCGCGATCACGCTCTCGCTCGGGAGACTGGCTCATGGTTCACCTCACAGTGGTTGAGATGCCGGACTTCTGCCGCGGCGCGGGAGCCGAGAGCAGACCTTTCAGCGCCTCGTAGAGCCGGGCCGTGATCGCCTCCGGCGAGTCGGAGGCAGCAAACTCGATCGGCTCGCCGACGCGAATCGTCAGCGCTCCGGAGCGGAACCAGCCGCGGCCCTTCGCCTTCAGTTCAGTCAACCCAGCCAGCGCCACCGGAAGTACCGGCACGCCCGAATCGCGGACCAGCAGGCCGATGCCTGGGCGGAACGGCTGCAGGCCCGACTCGGTGCGGTGGCCTTCCGGAAAGATCAGCACGTTGTACCCGCGATCCAGCGCCTCCCCGGCATGCTGGAACGAGCGGCGGAATCCGGCGCTGCGCGGCAGTGGAAATGCATTGTAGAGACCCGTCACCAGCGCCCAGGTGAGCGGCCCGAGCCAGTTCAGCCCGGGAGCCAGATTGCGAAAATGCCGCCAGTCGCGCAGCATGTCCCCGGCCATGGCCGCAGCCATCCGGCGGCGCATGCGTCCGGGCAGGCCGTACTGGACCAGCGGCATGTCATAAGAAGTGACATGGTTGGCGACGATGAGCACCGGCTTGTCGGGATCGAGACCCGTAGCCCGCTCCACGCGAGGTTTGGCCAGGAGCCGCACCAGTGGCTGCGCGACGAATTCCACAAACGCCGCCCGCAGCAGACGCATGGGCCAGGACCACGGCCAGCGCGGGTAGACGTCCTGCTCGCCGCGCTCGCGAACGTCAGGCGCGAGCTGCGTCGCTCCGGCTCCGTCGGGAGTCGCGGGCGCTGTGATGAAGCGGTTCGCAGACGACCGGTGAGCCGCTTCGACGGGCGCGGCAGCATGATTGAGCCCCAGCCCGCGCCGCAGATCTCCGAGCGTAACCACGCGCTCCAGCTCCTCGTCATCGATCACCAGCCCAAG
>DATGJK010000574.1:0-8949 GCA_035295245.1 Acidobacteriaceae bacterium | reverse complement strand
CTGCAGAGACCCCAGCCCGGTGGTAAACGCGCCCGCCGCCGCCACCAGTCCGCCTGCCGGATGCCCCGCGGCAATCCCCACTGCCAGCGCGATTGCCAGCGCCGGCGCAGATCGCCACGCGATGGCCGGCTTCCACTGTTTCCAGTCAAAGAGCAGCGTCTCGCGCAGGAGCGTCGTCGAATCGGGCGTTGTGCTCATGGCTGCTTCGAATCGAAGCTTCTTTCCTTGGGTCTGAAGAAGTAGCAAAAAGTAGTAAGATCAGAGCAGGTTCATGGTATGCCTAATATCCAGAAAGTTAGCGTTGCGCTCACCGCCGAACAAGTAGCGGCCCTCAAAGCTGCAGTCGATGCTGGGGAATATGCCACCACCAGCGAAATTGTGCGCGAAGCCATTCGCGACTGGCAATTGAAACGCGAGCTGCGTCAGGAGGACATCGAGCGCCTTCGGCAGCTGTGGGATGAAGGTATCGCGAGCGGGCCTCCGCGGCCCGTCGATTTCGAGAGCGTGAAGCGCCGCGGCAGAGATCGCGCCGCGGCGATGTCAAAGGCCCGCTCCCATGGCCGCTGATTTGCTCTGGAGTCCACAGGCGGACGAGGATCTGGTCGAGATTCATGCCTTCATAGCTCTCGATAGCCCTGAAGCGGCGGATCGCATTGTCGACAAGCTCTCATCCGCGGCGGAATTGCTGCGCAGCCACCCACGCCTGTTTCCCCGCCGCCCAGACATTCGACGATCAGTGCGCGTATTCTCGAAGCGGCCTTACCTCCTTGTTTACCAGACTGTTCCCGACACAGACGAAGGTCCGATCGAGCAGATCATCATCGTTCGCGTTATCGATGGCCGGCGCGATCTGAAACACCTCCTCTGACCGCGCCGTCCCCTGGCGCAAATCCTGTCCCTCCCGCTATCCTGCTACGTCCGAGGTCCCAGTGAACAAAGTCTTTCCCAGCGCCGAAGCTGCCGTTGCCGACATTCCTTCCGGCGCCACCATCATGCTCGGCGGATTCGGCCTTTGCGGCATCCCGGAAAACCTGATTGCCGCCCTCGTTGCCGAGAACGGCCGCCGCGGCCTCGCCGGTCTGCACACCATCAGTAACAACATGGGCATCGATGGCGCCGGCATGGGCCGGATGCTCGAAGCGGACATGATCGCCTCTCACACCGGCAGCTACGTCGGCGAAAACAAGCTGCTCGAGGAGAAGGTCCTCAAGGGGCAGCTCGATCTGCGCCTCATCCCTCAGGGCACGCTTGCCGAGCGCATCCGCGCCGGAGGAGCCGGCATCCCTGCGTTCTACACACCCGCCGGCGTGGGTACCGTCGTCGCCGAAGGCAAGGAGATGCGCGAGTACGACGACAAAACCTACCTCCTTGAGCGCTGGCTGCGCGCCGACTTCGCCCTGATCAAGGCCTGGAAGGGCGACCGCACCGGCAATCTCATCTACCGCATGACGGCGCGCAATTTCAATCCCATGATGGCTGCCGCGGCACGCATCACGATTGCCGAAGTCGAAGAGCTGGTTGAACCGGGCGCGCTCGATCCGGACGCTATCGTCACGCCTGGCGTTTACGTGCAGCGTCTGATCGTCGGCCCGCATTATGAAAAGCGCATCGAGCGCCGCACCGTACGGCAGGGGAACAGGGTTTAAGGAGCAGGAAGCATTTCCTGATCTGACTGCTGCCCTGCGCTCTGCCCCCGTTCCCGGCTCTCTGCTTTCTGTTCCTTGCCCCCGGCCCGCTGTCTTATCCTGTTGCGCAAATCCGCTGATCCATTGGAGGCCGATCGTGAAAGCAGGCGCAGTTCTTTGCTGCCTCGCAGTTTCGTTTCCTGTCCTGGTTGCGGCGCCGCCCGCGCAGGCCGCCAAAGAGAACACTGCCGAACTGCAGGCCAATTTGAAAAAGGCGGCCGACTCCAGCTCTCCCGACTCCGCCGAACTCAAACCCTGGCACATGAAAATATCCGCCCAGCTCTTCGACTGGAAGGGCACCAGCACCGGGACCGGAACCATCGAGGAGTGGTGGATGGCGCCGAACAACGAGAAGCGCGTCTTCGAGTTCCCGGATTACAAGGGTACCGAGATCATCACCAGCGATGGCGTTTACCGCTCCGCCGGGCTGGTTTCCGAGCCGCTCTTCGTCGCTGACCTCGTCGATCAGATCGTTCATCCTGTCGCTGCCGAGGATAAGATGACCGGGATCAAGACTGCACCCACTGCACGCAGCCTGTCGATCGGCGGAGTCAACCTGCCCTGCATCATGCTGATCAAGCCGAACAGCCGTGTCGAGAATATCCCTATAGGCTTTTATCCAGCCTGGTGCATGGAGCCGGGCAAGAGCGCCATCCGTGCCTATATCGATGATGGGGGAATCGCTGTTGTCCGGAATCAGATCAGCTCGTTCCAGGGCAAGGACGTCCCGATGGAACTGATGGTGGGCCTCAACGGCGCAACCCTGGCCAGTGGTCGGGTCACGGAGATCTCGCTCGACGGCATGCCATCGAGCCTCTTCACGCCAGACTCCAGCATGAACAAATTGCCGCCCCATCCGGTGGAACTGAAGGGAAAGAAATTCGAGAACCAAGCCGCGAAGCGCGTTGAGCCGGACTTCACCATTGTTCGTCAGCAGACGAATCCCTTCGGCCAGCCCATGAGCGGAAATCTGCAGGGCGACACTGAGGTTCGCCTGTGGGTGGGCGAAGACGGCCTGGTGCGCGATGTGCGACTTGAATCTTTTCCCGATGCTGGAGCAGCGCAGGCCGTTTTGGATGCCGTCCGCCAATGGAGCTTTCACCCCTATGTCGTTGAGGGCCGCGCTGTGCCCTTCACCGGCACCCTGGAATTCCAGATCAACAGCACCGACTACGATCGCCAGATCCGCCGCTGACGGACCGCTCCGGTTGTCCGATCCTCTCGGTTGCGAGGGGTGGCGAGCCTTCATCGCTGACCGTTCCTTTCCTCATTACGGCTGTGCTCAGAACACCACCTTGGCTCCGAACTGAATCTGCCGCGAAGTCGTCGATGTCGCCGTCACCACGCCCGCGGTCGGTGAAGTCCCCGACGTGGCAGACGTGTACACCACCTCGTTGGGTGTCAGGAGGTTCGTGTGATTCAGCAGGTTGAAGAACTCTGCTCGCAATTGCAGTCGCACGCCTTCGCGGATGGCCGTGTCTTTGAGTGCCGAGAAGTCCAGCTCCGACAGCCCCGGTCCCTGCAGCGAGTCGCGGCGCACGTTGCCGAACGTCCCCGTTGCCGGCGGCAGGAACGCATTCGGATTGAAATACTGCGCTGCCGTTTTCGGATACAGATTGCCGTGGAATGCCGGATTCCAGTCCGGCCGCACGGGATTGCGCGTGTCACCGTTGCCGGTGGGGTTGTAGCCCAGCTGCGGCGTGAACGGAAAGCCGGTCTGCGCGTTCACGATCCCGCTCAGCGTCCAGCCCGCTGCCACGTAGCGTGACAACGCTACGGGATGGCCCAGCCACCGATGATTCGGCCCGAAGGGCAGCTCCCACGACCCGTTCACTGCGGCCTGTTGTCGCACGTCGGTTGCGCCGGGTCCCCAGTCGAACTTCGGGTTGAGCGGAAATTCGACATACGCCGGCGTATTGCCGCTCACGCTGGTGTTCCACGCCGAGCCGTCATCGAGATTCTTGGACCACGTGTAGTTTCCGCGCAGCTGAAAACTGTTGGCGAAGGTGCGCCGCACATCCACCTGCAAGGCGTTATAGAGCGCGACGCCCTGGGACACCCAGGAGGTCGAGTTTGCCAGATTCGGGTTGGCGTACTTCGCTCCCGCCGGATAATAGGGCTCGCCCGCCGCCGTGTAGGCGGGTACCGGCTCATTCATGTCCTCCGACAGGATCTGGTGATAGCTGTGGGAGCCCACGTAGCCGACGGTCAGCGCTGTCCGCGTTGCCACTTGTTGCTCGAGACGCAGGCTCCACGCGATGACCGCCGGCGTGGCGATATCCGGCTGTACGTTGCTCGGGGATACCAGCGATCCTGGGGGCAGCGGCGAGCCCGGCGTGATGTGGAGGCTCGATGCCGGAATGTTTTTCAGCGAGGCCGATGTGTTGAAGGGTGCGGTCTGGTCCAGCCGATAATCGAGGCTGTCGAGCAGTCCGTGATACAGCCCCGCTCCGCCGCGGAGCGCCGTCTTGCCGTTGCCAAAAATATCCCAGGCAAACCCCAGCCGCGGGTTCGGCAGGAACTTCGCCCGGTTCGTCGTCAGGGCTGCGCTGCCGATCACCGGATTCGTCTGCAGCACGCCATCGATAATCGCGTAGTTCGACGCGCGCCCCTGCGACTCATTCCATCCATTCGTCGATTCTGCCCGGAATCCCGCGCGCAGTTCAAGGCGCGGCCTGACTTTCCAGGTGTCTTCGACGAACCAGGCACCCTCGAGCGAGCGCCAACCCAGCTCGGTTGGCGTGGCCACCACCGTGAATGTCGCCACTGTACCCTGCAAAAACGACTTCAGCGTGCTGAACGATGCTTGCCCGTATTGATTCTGCGCCAGCAAGTCGTTCGACTGGATGCGTTGCAGCCACACGCCTGCCTCCAGCTGATGCTTCCCACGCGACCAGTAGATGTGATCGTCGACGGTGAACAGCGTGCGTGCCGTGCGGTTGTTGCTGCCGGTGTTCGCGCCCGCAGCGGTGATCTGCGAAGCGCCGTTGGATGCTGTGCTGCCGCTGATCACGATGGCACCGATCGGATCGCCTGCGACCCATCCGGGCACGTCAGCCGGGACCGATCCCGTGAAGAAGTAGCTTGCCCGTGAATAGCCAAACCGCGCGATGCTCAGGAGCCGTGGCGAGAACGAGTGCTGTTCCTGAATGCTCGTCACCTGTTCGCGCAGGCTCTCGTCGATGAGGCTCAGCGGATTTTGCGTGGGCGTATGGGCCGCCGAATCATCCACCGTGTAGACCGCGAAGAGCAGATCGTTGGCGCTGAGGTTGTCGTCAGCGCGCGTGGTGGCGAAGTCTTCGCGGATATGCTGCTCGGGATGGCTGAAGGCTTCCGCGATCCCACTCGGAATGCCGTTGGCCCGCAGCTCCGGCCCATTCTGCGCCGGCCAGAGCGAGAGCAGCGGCGCCACGGAAGGGTTCACGCCGACATACTCCTCCTGCCCTGTTGCATTCGGCAGATACCCTGCGCGCGCCTCGCTGTCAGGAACCAGCGTGACGGCGCTCAGCCCCCAGTTCTGGCGGAAGCCCTCGTAGTTGCCGAAGAGGAACAGCTTGTCTTTCCGCAGCGGGCCGCCCAGACTCCCGCCAAACTGGTTGCGCTGGAACTCGGGAATCCGGGCCTGGTCGAAATAATTCCGGGCATCGAGGGCGCTGTTGCGCAGAAACTCGAAGGCCGATCCGTGCAGCTCATTCGTGCCCGATGACGTAACGATGCTCACCTGCGCGCCATCGCGCTTGCCGTAGCCGGCGCCGTAGGTGTCCGTCACCACGTTAAATTCGCGGACCGCATCCACGCCAAGCAGTTCGCCGCTCGTGCCGCCCGGTGTGACGTTGATCAGAGACGCCCCGGTGTACTCGATGCCGTTCAGCAGAAAGAGATTGTCCTGCGGGCGGCGTCCGCTCACCGAGAACATGTTGCCGACCGATGAATTGGACGTTCCCACGCCGCCCGAGCGCTCGCCGCTGTAGTTGACCGCCGAGGGATTCAGCGTCAGCAGTTCGTCGTAACTGCGCCCGTTAAGAGGAAGCTGTTTCACCTGCCGCTCATCGACGAGCCCGGAGATCGGCTGCGTCGTCGTGTTCACCGCCGGCGCGGCCGTGCTCACCACCACCTGCTGCTGGACTGCTCCGACCGCCAGCTGAAACGTCAGCTCCAGTGTCTGTCCAATGGCCAGCGCGATGCCGTCGCGCTGCTGCGTCTCAAAACCGTCATGCGACACCGCGATTGCATATTGTCCGACCGGCACGGAAGGCGCAGAGAACCGCCCATCCGGCCCGCTCATCACGGTTCGCACCGCACCGGTTTCCACATTGCGTACTTTGACGGTTGCTTCAGGCAGCGCGGCGCCGGAGGCATCCTGCACCGTACCGGTGATGGTGCCGCCAACGATCTGCGCTCGCAGCGGAGTGCCTATCAGTACAGCTAACGCAAACCCTACAGCGATCAATCTCCTGTGTAGCCTCACAAAAGCTCCTCAAATGGTCTGGATTTTGAAAGGAACTGCGCGAAAGGCCCAGCTCATTTATGAGCGACAACAACCGCGCGCTGGCATGCAGCGACAGGAGCAACAGGAGGAAGACAGGATTCCGAAATTGCGTCTCATTGAGTCCGTCTCGATGAAGTGGGCCCGGAGACAACGAAGCCCGCGCTGAAGAGGGCGCGGGCGGCAGCTAAACCAAGGATCCGGCTTAGCGCACGACTCCGCCGCGACAACACGCAGAGCTGCGACAACAGCGCTTCACGCGAATCCAGCGGCCGAATCTCATATTTCGAAGGTAAGCGAAGCCGCTGCGCTCGTCAAGGTACACTCAAATTCGCATGAGCGAAAAAATCCTCGCCGCGCTCGCCCATTTCATCATTGCCGTCATCTCCGCCTCGGGCTACTGGGGCGTGCTGCTGCTGATGGCGATCGAGTCGGCCTGCATTCCGCTGCCTTCCGAAATCATCATGCCGTTCGCGGGATATCTGGTGCACGCCGGCCGGCTCGGCCTCATCGGAATCGCTACCGCCGGCGCGCTCGGCTGCAATCTCGGATCCGCTCTTGCTTACTGGATCGGCGCCGGTGGCGGACGGCCCTTTATCGCGCGCTACGGACGCTTCGTCCTGCTCGATCAGCACGACCTCGACCGCGCCGAGCGCTTCTTCGCCCGCTTTGGCGGCGTCACCGTCTTCATCGGACGACTGCTGCCTGTCATCCGCACGTTCATCGCGCTGCCCGCCGGCATCGCGAAGATGCCGCAGTGGCGCTTCCATCTCTACACCTTTATTGGTTCGTGGCCGTGGTGTTTTGTCCTCGGCTACGCGGGCATGAAGCTGGGCGAAGCCTGGGACACCGATCCGCGCTTCAAAGCCGTCTACCACCGCTTCCATCTCGGCGTGGAAGTGCTGCTTCTGCTCGCTATTGTGTGGTTCGTCTGGAGCCATTGGCGCAATCGCGTCCGCGCCACCGAAGCTTGATACCGGTCTCCGCGCCGAATCGTCGGCGGCGAGCAGATCGAGCGACGCGGTGGGCGTTACCGCTACCGTCAACTCGCTGCTCTTCAGTAATTTGCAGATTCCCGCTCCGCGTTAGAGACTGAGTGTTTGGTCGACTGCATTTTTGAATCCATCAGGAGACACAGGAAAGGCAATCACGGATGACAGGGAACACCGGTTCGTCAGCAACACCGAAGGAGGCTATGCAGCCCGCAAAGGGCAAACTGGGCGTGATGGTGGTCGGCATGGGAGCCGTTGCGACCACGCTGATCGCGGGCGTCGAGGCCGTTCGCAAGGGGCTCGCCAAGCCCATCGGCTCGGTCACGCAGATGGGCACCATTCGTCTGGGCAAGCGCACCGATAACCGCACGCCGCTGGTTAAGGAGTTCGTGCCGCTCGCCGATCTCAATGACATCGTCTTTACCGGGTGGGACATCTTCCCCGAAGACATGTATGAAGCGGCCAGCCACGCTGCGGTGCTCGACCGCGACCACCTGCAGAGCATCAAGCCGTTCCTCGAGAGCATCAAGCCGATGCCGGCGGTCTTCGACCAGTACTACGTGAAGCGCCTGAACGGCACGCACGTGAAGCAGGGCAAGAACAAGTGCGATCTGGCACAGCAGCTTCGTAATGACATCCAGCGCTTCAAGTCGCAGGTGGATCGCGTGGTCGTGCTCTGGGCGGGCTCGACTGAAATCTTCCTCGAGCCCACGGCCGTGCACCAGACCGTGGAGTCCTTTGAGAAGGGCCTCAACGAGAACGATCCCGCCATTGCGCCCTCGCAGATCTACGCGTACGCTGCGCTCAAGGAAGGCGTGCCCTTCGCCAACGGCGCGCCGAACCTCACGGTCGACCTGCCCTGCATGATCGAACTCTCGCGCCACAACGGAGCTCCGATCTGCGGCAAGGACTTCAAAACCGGGCAGACGCTGCTCAAGACCGTGCTGGCGCCGGCCTTCAAGGCGCGCATGCTCGGCGTCAGCGGCTGGTACTCGACCAACATCCTGGGCAACCGGGACGGCGAGGTGCTCGATGACCCCGAGTCGTTCAAGACCAAGGAAGAGTCGAAGCTGGGGGTGCTGGAGTACATCCTGCAGCCGGACAAGTATCCCGAGCTGTACGGGAACATCTATCACAAGGTCCGCATCAACTATTACCCGCCGCGGGGAGATAACAAGGAAGGCTGGGACAACATCGACATCTTCGGTTGGCTGGGGTATCCCATGCAGATCAAGGTCGACTTCCTGTGCCGCGACTCGATCCTGGCGGCGCCCATCGCGCTGGACCTGGTGCTGTTCCTCGATCTGGCGCAGCGCACGCCGGCGCTGCGGCACATCGGCATCCAGGAGTGGCTGAGCTTCTACTTCAAGAGCCCGCAATCGGCGCCGGGGCTGTACCCGGAGCACGACCTCTTTATCCAGTCCATGAAGCTCAAGAATACTTTGAGACACATCATGGGCGAGGAACTGATCACGCACCTGGGGCTGGAGTATTACGACTAGTTCTGCAGCGTCGGGCTCTCGCTCAAACAGCGCGAAGGGGAAGGATGGGCACCATACTTTACCAAGTCTGCCAATACTGGGCAGATTTGGGGCACCGGCGCATCGACGGTGCAAAATGGTTGCATGGCCGTTTCGCTGGAATCCGCGCTGCAGGCAGGCGAGGCTCTGCCGGAGGTGGTGCGCACCACGACATGGAGATGTCCGGCGCTGAAAGTGCGCGGACGGATGATGGCGTGCGTGCCGTCGCACAAATCCGCGGAACCGGGATCGCTGGTGATTCGCAT
>DATGJK010000573.1:0-5761 GCA_035295245.1 Acidobacteriaceae bacterium | reverse complement strand
TGAAATCAGCAAGGGCCAGCTGCTGGTGCTGCAGGTGGGCCGCCTCAAGGACCAGGGGCATGCCGGCCACGAGCACATCTCGATGGCCAAACGCAATAACGTGTGGATGGCTCTGGAGTGCGCTCGTCTGGCGCGGGACGTGCTCGGCGCAGCCGGCATTACCGACGATTACCCTGTGATGCGGCACATGATGAACCTGGAGTCAGTCAAGACTTACGAAGGGACGCACGATATCCACACCCTGATTTTGGGTCAGCATGTGACGGGAATTGCAGCATACTAGAGCAATCAAAGGCCCTTTTCCTCCGCAACCCCAGGCCGCCGCCGGCGTCTAAATACAAGTGCGTCCTGCAGGTTGGGAGCAGGGGGCGCGTTTTCCCCATGCATTTGCCCAAACTCCAGCGCCTGCCTGAACTGGATGCTCTGCGCGGCCTCTTCCTTGTGTGGATGACGCTGACGCATCTGCCTACCCATTTCAGCAACCTGGTCAACGAGCCTTTCGGCTTCATTTCCTCCGCGGATGGATTCGTCTTCCTCTCCGCGCTGCTGATCGGGCGTTTGTACATCCGCAAGATGATGCAGGATCCGGCAGGCGTTCGCGCCCACATGTGGAAACGCTCGCTGAAGCTGTATGCCTACCACATGTTCCTGCTGGCCTTCGCGTTCACGGTAGCTGCCAGCTGGGCGGTGCACGCGCACCGCATCGCCATTACGAATCTGCTGAATTTCTATCTGAACCATCCGGGTCCGGCGGTGCTCGGGTCGGTGCTGCTGATCTACTGTCCGCCGCTGTTCGACATTCTGCCGATGTACGTCATCTTCCTGTTCATGACGCCACTGGTGCTCTCGGCGGCGGTGCGCGTCGGCTGGAGAGTTCTGCTGGCGGCCAGCACTCTGATCTGGATGCTGGCGCAGTTCGGACTGCGCGACTTCGTCCACAACTGGATCGTGCACGCGACGCATTTGCAGATTCCGCTGCAGGAGACCGGCGCGTTCAATATGTTCGCGTGGCAGGCGGTGTGGGTGGTCGGCCTGTGGCTGGGCGCCTGCTCGGCCCGCGATGCGCTCCCTCTGGCCCGCGTGCCGCGCTGGGGCATTGCCCTGAGCGGCGCGGTTTGCGCCTTCTTCATCGCTGTGCGCCACGCCTGGCTGGGGCCGCGCTTTACCGAGCAGACCCTCGGGATTCTTCTGGACAAGTGGCAGATCGGCCCGCTGCGGGCGCTGAACATCGCCGCCTTCATGGTGATCTTCTACTGGAGTCGCAAATACATCCGCCTGGTGGTGGCGCGGGAGCCGTTCCTGACGCTCGGCAAGGCCTCGCTGCAGGTCTTTTGCGCGCATCTCTTCTTCGTCTTCGCGGGCCTGGCCCTGCTCTACGGCGAAGTGGAGCAGCTGACCGGCGTGACTGCGGTCGTGCTGCTGGTGGTCACCTTTGCTTGTTTGTTCCTGGTGGCTGCGAACGAGGTGCGGAAGAATCACGCGAAAAAGAAGGCCGCGGGAACGGGTGCACCCAGCGCTCCCGCGAGCCCTCAGCTTCCGGAGCGTGTGGGCCCCGCGGATCCGCTGCGCAAGGAAGCGCCGGTTGTCGCCCGCGAGATCGCGTAGCTACACAGCCACGGTGAAGGTCTCTTCCGTCCTTGTGACCGAACGATAGAGTGTGTCGCGCTCGACGGGAACGCGGCCTGCTGCGGTGATCAGCCGCATTAGTTCCTCGCGCCGCATGCCCTGCGGCGTGGTGGCTCCGGCATCGTGGTAAATCTTCTCCTCGATGACCGTGCCGTCGATGTCATCCGCACCGAAGCGCAGAGCGATCTGCGCGATCTTCGGGGTCATCATCTGCCAGTACGCCTTGATGTGCGGGAAGTTGTCGAGCAGCAGGCGGCCGACTGCGATTTGCCGGATGTCCGTGAGGCCGGTGGTGCGGGGCAGATGATCGAGCGGCGTGTTGTCCGGATGGAATGCCAGCGGGATGAACGTCTGGAACCCGCCGGTCTCGTCCTGCAGAGTGCGCAGCTTCAGCAGATGATCGACGCGGTCCTCGTCGTTTTCGATGTGGCCGTAGAGCATGGTCGCGTTTGATTTGAGGCCCAACTGATGCGCGGCCTTCGCTGTCTGCAGCCACTCGTCGCCGTCGATCTTGTGATCGCAGATGATGTGCCGCACGCGGTCGGCGAAAATCTCCGCGCCGCCGCCGGGCAGGGAATCGACACCGGCGTGCTTGAGCCGCTGCAGCGTTTCGGGAATGGTGAGCTTCGCGCGCTTCGCCAGATACGCGACCTCAACCATGGTGAAGGCCTTGATGTGCACCCTGGGAAAGCGCTGCTTCAGCCCGCGCACCAGATCGAGGAAGTATTCAAAGGGAAGATCCGGATGGAGACCGCCAACGATGTGGAACTCCGTCACGGCCTCGCTGTAACCGGAGGCAGCCGTTTCCCACGCCTGTTCCAGGGCCATGGTGTAGGCTCCATCGGCGCCCTTGCTGCGCCCGAAGGCGCACAGGCGGCAAGCGGCGACGCACACGTTCGTCGGATTGATATGGCGATTGACGTTGAAGTACGTCACGTCACCGTGCAGCCGCTCGCGCACGCTGTTCGCCAGCCAGCCGACGGCGAGAATGTCGCCGGAGCGATACAGCGCCAGGCCATCGTCCATGCTCAGGCGCTCTCCGGCGATCACTTTATCAGCAATCGGAGGCAGTCGCGGATCGTTGGTCTGGAAAGGATGAGCGGTCATCACTTCTCATGATAATTCAGATACTTTGCCAGTCACATTGCTGCCTGATCGCGGCTGGCGCGGTGATACCATGCATCAAGGTTCTCTCATCCTAAAAAAGAGCGTTTCTTATTTCGGATTCCCCTTTGCGTCCGCGAACACCATGGATTGTTCTGTTCCTGACCGGTTGCGCACTGGCGTTTGGCCGGTCGGCCCAGAACTCAAAGCCGGTCAATTTTCCGACGATCACCTCGTACAGCCTGGATAAGCAGAAGATCACGCTGCCTGGCGAGATGGCGGGCCAGACCGATTTGCTGATCCTGTCGTTTGAGCCCGAACAGAAGAATGACGTCGACAGCTGGCTCTCCGCCGCCCAGGCGCTGCAGCACTCCAATTTTCAGTTCCGCTACTACGAGCTGCCCATTTCGGCGAAAGAGAACTTCGTCTTCCGCTGGTGGGAGACGTCTTCGATGCGCAACGATGAGACCGATCCGGTCATGTGGCACTGGATCGTCCCGCTGTTCGTCGATCGCCAGAAATTTCTCAAGGACCTTGATATTCCCAATGAGAAGCAGGTCATCGTTCTGCTCGCGGATCGCCAGGGACACGTGCTCTGGCGCTCCTCCGGATCGATGAACCAGGACAAACGGGCCAGCCTGATGGCCGCCGCCAGCCCGCACTAGGTCAGCGGGATTTTCCGCGGTCGGCCAGCGCCTTCTTTCTCGCCGCGATCAGCTTTGTCTTCTCCGCCGGGGTCATCGCCAGCACGTCTTTTGTCCGCTTCGGCAGTTTCGCGTAGACCACCTCGCGCGCGAGACGCAGCTCGTCCTTCAGTTCGGCAGTGGTCAGTGTGTCCCAGCGCTCGACAGCGACCCAGTGCGCCCGAGCCAGATAGGGGGCAGGGAAGACCCCCGCGCGCTCCACGAGTTCCGCAAAGCGCTCCGGCCCGGCCGCAAACGACAGCACCGCGCGATCGGGCGTCAGGCTGGCCAGCGCGAACATCTTTCCGCCGACGGATTTGTCGCCGATCCAGTAGACGAGGTTATCGCCCCACTGCATCGTCTCGGCGACATCCGGCAGGCTCAGGAGGAAGACACGCAGGCTCTCAGCGTCCATGACGCTTTAACGCTACACCCTGGAGCCTGTCTTCAGATTGCTTTTCCCAGATAAACGCCGAACCAGCGCTTTGCATCCGTCCAGGACTGCTGCAGCGCGAAGTCGCCGCGCGCGAACAGCGCCGATACCTTGTCCTGCGTGAATTTGTAACAGTTCTCGGTGTGAATGCTCTCGCCACGCCGGAAGCTCAGGTTCAGCCGGAGCGACGGAATCGCAACCTCCTGTGCGACGAGGCTTTCCAGGTGCATCTCCACGCGGCACTCGCGCTCGTTCCAGACCGCCCGGTGGCGGAAGAGGCGCGGCCGGAAGCGCGCGCCGAGTTCGCGGTTGATGCGGCAGAGGGCATTGCGGTTGAACTCCGCTGTGACGCCGGCTGCATCGTTGTAGGCGCGCAGCAGCGTTCCCCGATCCTTCACGTGGTCGACGCCCAGCAGCAGGAGGTCGCCGGGCGCAAGCTGCTTGCGGAGCCTGCGCAGCAGCGCCGCTGAGTCAGCCGGCTCAAAGTTGCCGATGCTCGATCCGATGTAGAGCACCATGCGGCGGCAACCTGCGCCCGGTAATTCGCCGAGGCTCCGGGTGTAATCGGCAACCTGCGGGCGCACATGGATGCGCGGCAGATTCTTTGGGATCCGCCGGCCGGCTTCTTCCAGCGCGCTCTCAGCGATGTCGATGGGGTAGTAGGTGACCCTGCGATTCGCGCGGGCGGCGGCCCCAAGCAGAACCTCCGTCTTCACTGCGGTGCCGGCGCCCAACTCGATGAGCGCCAGTTCCCCCGAACCAGCGGCTGCCAGAATGGCGTCACCATCCTGCTCGAAGATGGCGCGTTCGGTCCGCGTCAGGTAGTACTCCGGCAGCTCGGTGATGCGCTCGAACAGCTCGGAGCCGCGCTGGTCGTAGAAAACCCAGGGCGCCAGCTTTTTCGGCAAAGCGGTCAGGCCGCGGTAGACTTCGGCGCCAAGCGGGGTCGAAGCCGCTTCAGGAAGGCGTGGAAACGATGACAGTGCGTGCATGAGAAGAGTCGAGGCTCCGATCCTTACGAGTCGGCCAGCCGCACGCCGGAGAATTGCCAACGGGTCGCGGGCGGGAAGAAGTTGCGATAGCTGGCGCGGATATGAGACGCCGGAGTGGCCACCGACCCGCCGCGCAGCACCATCTGGTTACACATGAACTTGCCGTTGTACTCGCCCAGGGCTCCGGGGAGCGGATGAAATCCTGGATACGGCAGATAGGCGCTGCGCGTCCACTCCCACGCGTCGCCATAAAGCTGCTCAATATCTGATGCGGCTTTGGGCGCAAGCGGGTGGAAAACTTCATCTTCCAGCAAGTTTCCCTCAACGGGAGCCGCTGGCGACGCGGTCTCCCATTCCGCTTCGGTGGGCAGCCGCTTGCCCGCCCAGCGCGCATAAGCATCGGCTTCGAAATAGCTGATGTGGCACACCGGCGTTGCCAGCAGATCGTCGAGCGCCATGAGGCCGCGCAGCGTGAAGACCTGCCAACGGCCATCCTCGGCGCGCATCCAGTAGAGCGGCGCGGTCCATTGCTCGCTCTCCACCGTTTTCCAGCCTTCCGAGAGCCAGAGCTCAGGGCGCGCATAGCCGCCGTCGTGCATGAAGGCCAGATACTCGCCGCAGATCACCGGGCGCGATGCCAGCCGGAAGGGCTCGAGATACGTCTTGTGCCGCGGCGTCTCGTTGTCGAAGCAGAAGCCCTCGCCGGCGTGGCCGATCTCCACGAGGCCGCCGGGGAAGTCCACCCAGCGCAGCGGCGATGATTTCCTACCAGCGTCGAGGCTGCCGGGGGCGTACGCCGGATGCAGCGGATTCGACCAGAATGCATGCTTGATATCCGTCACCAGCAATTCCTGGTGCTGCTGCTCGTGATTGAGCCCAAGCACGATGCGCGCGCGCACCTCTTCCGGCAACTCACCCGCCGC
>DATGJK010000572.1:0-2673 GCA_035295245.1 Acidobacteriaceae bacterium | reverse complement strand
AAGTTGTAGCCCGGCCGCGCCGAGTAGGTGGCGTTGTTCAGGTAATAGAGGCGCGTCAGCTCTCCGCCTGCCTTGATGCTGTGATTCCCGAGCACCTTGGTCAGCACATCGTTGTAAGAGTACGTCCACTGGTCGAAGTTGCTGGGCCCCGGCGCTCCGAAGAACTGGAAATTGGCGCTCCCAATGTTGTCGAGGTTGTCCTGCGGCAGCCCAAAGGCTTCCTGCGAGTTCGAGGCAATCTCGTTCCAGCGCCAGCCCGCGGCATTGGCGCGCGCCTGATTGAGGAGGGTCGGCGAGAAGGTGTGATTCCACATAAGCGAGAAAGCGTCGTTTACCTGGGAGTGGTGCCACAGGTTGGCGGCACGCGTGGGCCCGTTGTAGTTGGTCGTGGTAACGGGCTGCCAGTAAATTGCGAAGGTCAAGTGATCTTTGGCGGTCAAATTGGCATCCAGACGATCGTTATACTGGGTCTGCGATGTGGTCGTTGGATTCAGCACCGTATAGAACCCGATATCGGGGACACCGTCCAGGCCACCGCCCACGCCCGGAGTGCCCGAAGCGCCCCCGTAGGTCAGGTCCTGATTCCCGACGCCGCTTTTAATCGGCGAACCAACGTCCAGCCCGCCTGACACCGTATTGCAGTTCACGCCCTCGGTCAGTCCGATGGAGCCGCACGTCCGGGGAACCAGCGTGGCGCTCTTCGCCACGCCCTCGCCCGGATGCGACAGATAAGCCTTCGCGATTGGCCCCGGTCCGGCTCCGGAATCGAATTGCGAGGTTTCGTACCATCCCTGCGATGTCGTACTCGATGAAAGCGGGCTGGTCTCGATGTTGAAGAACCCGAAAATGTGGTTTTTCCAGAGCGGTCCGCCCAGACTTCCGCCGAAATTGTTGAAACGGCCCTGGTAACGGTTCACGCCGCGAGACGCCGCGCGCTGCTTCGAGGTCGTCCCCACACCGGCATGATTGGAACCCGATCCGTTCCAGCGTTGATATGCATTCAGCCCAGGCCTTGAGGCCTTAAAGAACAGGCTGCCGTGGATGTCGTTGCCGCCGCTCTTGGACGTAACTTCGATTTGCGCGCCCGTGAAGCGTCCGCTCTCAGCGTCGTAGCTGTTCGACACCACGTGCAGGTTGTCGACAGAATCCTCGCTGGGAGTGATCACCGAAGTCCCGCCCCACACAGCGCTCACCGTGCTGATTCCGTCGATGCTGATGCTGTTGGTCTCGTATTGTCCGCCCATCGGCTGGATCTGCGGCCCGTTCTCGGTCGCGAAGATTCCGGCCTGACCACCGCCGCTGCCTCCCGGTCCCTGGTTTCCAGGGTTATTGAACGTGCCGCCGCCGCCCGACTGCGCCCCATTGCCGAATACGCCCGGTGTGAGCTGCGCCAGCTGGAAGACGTCCCGGTTAAACGACGGCAGGTGCTGCACTTCATTGCTGCTGATGGTCGAACTGATGTTTGCCGTGTCCGTCGTCAGCGAGACGGCGCTGGCGTTCACGGTGACCGTCTCCTGGGCCGCGCCAGCCTGCAGTTGCACGTCCAGCGTGTTTGCCTGTTCGGGGATGATCGTCACGTGCGCGACCACTTTCTTCGTGAATCCTGCGTGCTCCACGGTCAGCGAAAAATGAGCGGGCGGCAGCGCATTGAATGTGTAGACGCCGCTGTCATCCGTCGTTGCGGTCATACTTTCATTCGTATCGGTGTTGAGCAGTGTGACCGTGGCGCCGGGAATAACAGCTCCCGTGGTGTCGGTGACCGTGCCTCGCAGCGACGCTCTAAACTGCGCGTGCAGCGGCAGCACCAGGAAGCACGTTAACCCTGCCAGCAGCAGGGCCCGGAAGCCGAGTAAGATGCTCGTTTTCTCACGTGAATCAGCGGCGATTCCGGCCCGCAGTGCGCGGGCTCCATACGATGAGGTGAAGTGCATACCGGTCTCCTTAACATGCGTGCGATGTTTCTTTGCCTGGTAGTCTCGCCCCTGGTGAGGGAGTGCAAGCCCGCAGGCTATTCTCGTCGTACAAACGTTTGTGCATACTTGCGCAATCGTTTGTTCCGTGGCTAGACTTTCTACTGCTCGAGGATTGGACTTGTCAAGTCAAGGGTTTTCATCACATCCCTGTCCTGAAAAAGTGGCAGATTGCCCAGCGACGTGGGGAAATCGAGGCGGCGCGTGAAACGTACCGGGAATCCGGAGCACCGGTCGCCGGTTATGCTGCTGGCTGTTGCGGCCCTTCTCGCCGCCGGGGGATCTGCGCGTGCCGACCAGAATTATTCACAGCAGGTCTTTTTCGAGAACAGTTTCTCGCCGGCCAGCTACTTTTATTCGATCGGCAAGGCGAGCCAGCCCAGCACGCTCCAGCTGATCGGCGGCAAAGTTCCCGTGGAGACCTCCAGTTTTGTTAGCGGCCCCAACGCTTTGGAACTGGCGTGGAAATCAGCCCCCGAGGGGGGCTGGTCTGCCGAGTTGCGCCTCGAGCAATGGCGCAACCGGACTATTGAGTTTCCGGGCGCTAATCTGTGGCTCTGGCTCCGTGCTCCGGACGGGATTCGTGCCCAGGACTTGCCGAAGCTGGCTCTGCGAGACGTGGCGCGAAACTTCACATGGCCGCTCGACATCGGCACGTACGCATCCGATTTGGCCCCGGGCGCCTGGACTCGCGTGCGCATTC
>DATGJK010000571.1:0-4332 GCA_035295245.1 Acidobacteriaceae bacterium | reverse complement strand
CTCGAGGGTGAGGGCCAGGTGGGAACCGCGCTTGTCGTCGGCCATGGCGTGGATTTCGTCGACGATGACGGTGTGCACGCGGCGCAGGTGCTCGCGGCTCTGCTGGGCGGTGAGCAGGATGTAGAGCGACTCCGGCGTGGTGACGAGGATGTGCGGCGGGGTTTTGAGCATTGCGCGGCGCTCGGCGGCAGGCGTGTCGCCGGTGCGCACAGCGGCGCGGATGGGGGGGCAGAGGTAGCCGCGTTCGAGGGCGAGCGCCTGGATTTCGCGGAGCGGCGTCTCGAGGTTCTTCTGGATGTCGTTGGAGAGCGCCTTGAGCGGGGAGACGTAGACGACTTCGGTGTCACAGCCGAGGCGTCCGTCGATGGCTTTGCGGATCAGGTCGTCGATGCAGATGAGAAAGGCGGCGAGCGTCTTGCCGGAACCGGTGGGCGCGGAGATGAGGACGGGTTTGCCGGCGTGGATGAGCGGCCAGCCCTGCTCCTGCGGCTCGGTGGGGGTCGAGAAGCGGCGGACGAACCACTCCTGGACGAGGGGGTGCGCCCAGGCGAGCGAGTCAGGAACGGGGAGTCCGGGAGGAACCTCGGGGACTGGGGTCGCCGGGGAAAGCATCCTCCGATTCTAACCCGGATTTTCGGTTTGTCTTCGCCTCGGGAGAGGGCTGAGAGGCAGCGGGTAGCTGATGGCGAACCCCTCGATCTCACATGGGGATGTTGCAAGGGGGAAAGAAATGTGCAGACATTCGCATAGGTGACTCAGGTTGCGCATCGTGCAGAGATTAATCAGCAGCTATTAACTCACTGGATAACCAACGACGCATCCAAGAAGCGCAGGCACGAGCTCCGGAGGCCATCCATGAGCACTCTTCGCCCTGTCCTTCTGTGTACGGCAGCCTTCACCGTTGCAACCCTTCTGGGCGGATGCGGCGCGACGTCCGTCCCCGTCAGCAACAACACGAATAGCGGCACCGGCCCGGTGCCGACGGTCATCGCGCAGGCCGTGGAAGTGAACGGCGTCGCTCCGAACCGCAAACAGGAAGTGCAGTTCAGCGAGGCGATGAACCCGGCGACCATCAACGACAAGACTTTTGTGGTGACAGATGCCGGCGGCAATACGGTTCCCGGCGATGTGAGCTACGATTCCAGCTTCAACATCGGCATCTTTGCGCCTGACCCGGCGCTCAAAACCGGGACGACGTATACGGCGACCATCACGACAGGCGCAGCGTCCACCGGCGGGATGCATCTGGCGGCACCCTATGCGTATTCCTTCGCCACGCGCGCTGACACCGACAGCTCGCCGCTCACCGTTACTCAGGTGAGCCCGGCCGCCAACGCGGTCTGCGTCAGCGCGACAGCGCAAATCACGATTACCTTCGACGAAGCGCCCGACGCGAGCACGGTCACCGCGCAGAACATCGTGGTGACCGACAGCAACGGAAACAAGATTGCGACGACATTGTCGACGAACATCAACACCACGCAGGTGGTGGTGACGCCCGCGTCGCCGCTGCCCAGCGGGACGATTACGGTGACGGTCAGCGGCGTGGCCGATCTGGCCGATGTCGCGATGCAGCAGCCGTACACCTGGTCGTTCTCGACGGCATGCAATGGCGGAGGTGGTGGCGGTGGCGCCGGGACTCAGATTGTCTATGTCATCGACGGATCCACGCTGACGACGTACGACATCAACTCGCAAACGCTGCAGGCAACGCAGGCAGGGACTGTGACTCTGCCGCAGGCTGTGTATCCCAATATCATGACCTCGCCTGATGGACACTTTGTTTACTACTCCGCGTATGCGGATTTCAATCAGACGGGACTGAAACTCTGGGTTTACGCGACGAACAGCTCCGGCGTGCCGCAAACTCCGCCGGTTCAGGAGCTGGACAATGTCAGCGCGCCGGAGGTCAATCCGGCTGGAACTCTGGCCTATACCGTTTCCGTGGGCCCGACCACTACGACCAACGGCATTCAGACAACCGCTTACCAGATCGTCAGTTATCAGCGCGATGCGGCGACGGGACTGCTGAGCAATCCCACGACCCAGGCCACTTACGATTTGGAGTCCGAGGTCAGCGCACTGTATTGCACGTTGTCGCTGGACGGCTTCAGCCCGCTGGGAGACGAACTGTACAACCACGCCTACTGCGCTTCGCCGCATGGATCCTCATCGGCGACATACAACGAACGGAGCGTCAATCTTGCCACGGGAGCGCTCGGCCCTAACCAGCAGGTCTACAGCTGGGAGAATGGGTCGAGCGGCGGGGAAAGGATTCAATTTGTCCGGAACCTGCTCTTCGATTTCGCCATGCCAAGCCCAACCATTTCGCTCCCCAATTACGTAAAAATCTATCCGATTCAGCCAAATACCAGCACGCCTGTGGCTCAGTGCACGTCCACCATGCAGGCGGTGTGCGGCTCGTTTGTGCTGGGGAATGCGCATCCTTCGGGGCAATACGCCTTCCTCACCGATCCACAGAATGTGACTCAGATTCTTCGGGTGGACACGACCGCGATGCAACTGACGCCGACGGGGAGTTCCATTCCGTATGAAGTGCAACAGTTCAGTCCGGATGGGCAAGTTGCCTATGGCGTGAACGACGTAAACAGTGCTTTTACCATCGAGATTTACGGCTTCAACGCCTCCAGCGCAGCCGTGACGCAAGGCGGGACAATTCAGGTTCCCTCTACTCTCGATTCCTGGTTTGTGTCCGAACGCTATTAGCGGGAAGGGCATCTTCGAACGTGCGGCGAGTCTCCGGGCTCGCCGCTTCATTTTTATGCGCCTGCGGAAATGACCGAGTGTCTCCGCCGTTGACGCTGACGTTTCCTGGCCAGCGCTTTAGTAAGCATCCGGCATGATTGGCATTGGGCAGCGGCGGGGCTCTCCCGCTTTTTCTCCAGCAGCGATTCAGGCGATTGTTGCAGCGTGATGTGCACGGCTCTGCCTATGGCTTCTCCTTTGCGCACAGAGCTTAAGTTTTTTAGCGCCTGTTAACTCTATCGATAACATCTGCGGCATCCAACCCAATCGCGAGCTTGACTTCCGGAGGCCTATCCATGCGCACGGTTCGCGCCCTTCTCTTCTGTACGTCTGCCTTCACTCTCGCCAGCCTGCTTGCCGGATGCGGATCGACGACGGTCGCCGGTTTCAACGGCGGCAGCGGAAATCCCAGCAGCCAGGCGACGGCTCCCACGGTGGCCGCCGTTGCCGAACAAACGAACGGCGTCGCTCCTAACCGCAAGCAGGAAGTGCAGTTCAGCGAGCCGATGGCGGCGGACACCATCAACGCCCAAACTTTTGTCGTAACGGATGCGAGCGGCAAGGCGGTTCCGGGCGTGGTGAGCTACGACAGCGACTTCAATCTGGCGAGCTTCCAGCCGAATCCGGCGCTAGCGACCGGCGCAACCTACAACGTGACGATCACGACCGGGGTGAAGAGCGCGCAGGGTGTCGCGATGGCCGCGAACTACACCTACAGCTTCGCCACGCGGGCTGAAACGGATGAGTCGCCGCTCACGGTGGAGGTGGTTTCACCGACACCGAACACCGACTGCGTGGCCGTGAGCTCGGATATCACGATCACGTTCAATGAGGAGCCGGATGCGGCGACGGTGAACTCGAAGACGATCGCGATCACAGGGCCGGGCGGTGCGATGATTCCGGCCACGCTCAGCATGGATGTGAGCAAAACAGTGGTGACGGCGACGCCTTCATCGGCGCTGCCGCAGGGCACGATTACGGTGACGGTCAGCGGTGTGGCCGATCTGGCCGATGTGGCGATGACGGCGCCGTACACGTGGACGTTCTCGACCGGGTGCAATACGGGCGGCGGGAACGGTGGCAGCGGCGGCAGCGGCGGCGGAGGAACGGGTGGCTCGACGAATCCCGCGTTCGTGTATGTGGCAAGCGGTGAGACATCCATGGGCACGCCTTACGAGATCAACGAGTTTGTTGCGCATGCAGACGGCACGCTGACGCAGCTTCCCGGATCGCCGCTGTCGATAGCAGGCGCGCCGGACAAGATGATTGCGAACGGCAGCTATCTGTTCGTTCCCGAATCGGGAACCTACGTGGTCTCGTACGCGATCAACTCGGATGGAACGCTGACGCCGGCGGCAACGACGAATTCCAGCCAGGATGACAATCCAACGGGCGAGGGGGGGCCTGTCGCCACCTTCCTCGACCGGAGCGGGCAGACCGTCTACACGAACAGCGCATTCGCGTACCAGGGGAACAGCCGGTATCTGACGTATGCGGTGCGGGCGGGCGGGACGCTGGCGTTTCAGGGCATGGAGAGCTATGGCGATCCACAGGACCCGCGGCTCT
>DATGJK010000570.1:0-15011 GCA_035295245.1 Acidobacteriaceae bacterium | reverse complement strand
TGAGGATGGAGTGAGAAGAGCTAGTTGTTAGTTGTTAGTTGTTAGTTGTTAGTTGTTAGTTGTTAGTTGCTGGTTGCTGGTTGCTGGTTGCTGGTTGCTGGTTGCTGGTTGCTGGTTGCTGGTTGCTGGTTGCTGGTTGCTGGTTGCTAGTTGTTAGTGATCAGCGGTCAGTGATCAGTTGGGCTGAATAGACACTAATAACTAAGAACTAGTAACTGACAACTGGTTTCATGCAGCGGCGAGGGTATTGATGTCGCGGATTTCGAGGATGGGCCGGGGATAGCCTTTGGCGGCGGCGTTAATCATGGCGCGGCCGACCTGGCGCATGGTGCTGACATGGTTGGGAGCGAGCAGGCGCAGGACGGGGTAGAGGCTGCCAATCAGTTTGTAGTAGCCGTGGATGTTCTGCTGGCCGCGTGTGGGGCGCATGAAACCGGGGCGGAAGTTGTAGGCATGTTCGAAGCCGCAGCGGAGCAGGGCGTTCTCGGTGCGGCCCTTGATGCGCGCCCACATGACGCGGCCCTTCTCGGAGCTGTCGGTGAGGGCTCCGGAGACGTAGATGAAGGTCGTGTGGGGATTGACGGCGCAGAGGGTTTTGGCGAAACGCACGGTGGTGTTGTAGGTGAGGTGGTTGTACAGCGTTTCGCTCATACCGCGGGAACTTACGCCGGCACAAAAGAAGCAGGCGTCGTAGCCGGCAAGCTGGTCGCGGTAGCTGTCGATTTCGAGGAAATTGGGAACGATGAGCTCGCTGAGTTTTGCGTGCTGGCGCGGCGAGGGGCGGCGGTTGATCATGAGGACGCGGGCCACGAGGGGGCTCTCGAGACACTCGAGGAGCACGCCTTCGCCGACCATGCCGGTGGCGCCGGTGATGATGACGCTGAGCTGGTCTGCCCGATGTGGGGAAGTCATTCAGGGCTCGGGGTGATTATGGCTGAAGTTGAGGGCAGAGAAATGCGAAATCGGCAGATTTTTTGGACTGGGGCGAAGGGACGGGAAAAGGCTGAGTAGACGGGAACGGACGCTGAGGAAAGTCCGTATCGGCAAAGCAGGCTGGATCGCGGCAGTCGAATCGGGCTCATTTCATCCCCGGAACAGAAGGCAAAAAACATGCAAAATCTGCGGCAGGACATCGCCTACGCGCTGCGCCAGATGCGGCAGTCGCCTGTGTTCACTCTGACAGCCATGCTGACGCTGGCGCTGGGGATCGGCGCGACGACGGCGATCTTTTCGCTGATCAACACGGTGATGCTGCAGACGCTGCCGGTGAAGGATCCGGGCACGTTGTACCGCGTTGGAGACGGGCAGAACTGCTGCGTGGAGGGCGACGCGCAGGAGGACTGGGGGATGTTCTCGTATCGCTTCTACCAGCAGATCGAGAAGAACACGCCGGAGTTCGAGCAGGTGGCGGCCTTCCAGGCCGGGGGAATGGTGCTCGGCGTGCGCCGGGGTGAGAGCGATCGCGTGCCGAAGCCGCTGCGCGGCGAGTACGTGAGCGGGAATTACTTTTCGGTGTTTGGATTGAACGCAGCGCTGGGGAGAACGCTGCAGGCTTCCGACGACGAGGAGTCGTCGGCTCCCGTGGCGATGCTGAGTTATCGCACGTGGCAGCAGCAGTACGGCGGGGATCCGAGTGTGGTTGGGAGCACGCTGATTGTCGATGGGCATCCGGTGACGATTGTGGGAATCGGGCCGCGGGGATTCTTCGGCGAGACGCTGCGCGCGAATCCGCCGGAGTTGTGGATTCCGCTGCATCAGGAACCGCTCTTCCACGGCAGGGACAACGCGCTGCTGTACAAGTTCGAGGCATGGCTGCGGGTGATCGGGCGAGCGAAGCCGGGAGCGCAGATGGGCGCGGTGGGGCCGCGGCTGACAGCGCTGCTGCGGCAGTGGCTGGTGAACGACAGCGGCATGCCGTCGGAGTGGATGGCGGGCATCAAAGCGAATCTGCCCAAGCAGCATATTCAGATCGTGCCGGCGGGTATCGGCGTGGGCGAGATGAAGAACTACACGGGAGACAGCCTGCGCATTCTGCTGGCGGTGTGCACGCTGGTGCTGCTGATTGCGTGCGCGAACATTGCGAATCTGCTGCTGGCGCGGGGCGCGGCGCGGCGGGCGCAGACGTCGGTGCGGCTGGCGCTGGGCGCTTCGCGGACGCGGCTGATGCGGCAGGCGCTGACGGAGAGCGTGGTGCTGGCGGTGTTGGGCGGAACAGCGGGACTGGCGGTGGCCTATGCAGGGGTGAAGCTGATTGTCTCCATTGCGTTCCACAATGCGCACTATGTGCCCATCGCGGCGACGCCTTCCCTGCCGGTGCTGGGCTTTGCCTTTGCGCTTTCGCTGGTAACAGGGGCGCTGTTCGGCACGGCTCCGGCGTGGCTGGCGACGCATGCCAATCCGGTGGAGGCGCTGCGCGGGGCGAACCGCAGCACGCGCGATCATGCTTCGTGGTCGCAGAAGACGCTGGTGGTGCTGCAGGCGACGTTGTCGGTGGTGCTGCTGACGGGCGCGGGACTGCTGACGCGGAGCCTGATCAACCTGCAGCATCAGGATTTCGGCTATGAGCTGGATCATCGCATCACTTTCAATGTGACGGGGCCGTGGGCTTCGTATCCAACGCCGCAGCTGGATGCGGAATATCGCGAGCTGCAGGACCGGCTGCAGGCGATTCCGGGAGTGCAGCGCGCGGCGCTGGCGCTCTATACGCCGCTGACCGACAACTGGGGCGAACTGGTGATCCGGCAGGGACACGGGATGCCGGACACCAACCAGCAGGTGGGGTCATCGTGGGATCACGTGAGCCCCGGGTATCTGGAGGCGCTGGGGCAGCATATGATCCGCGGGCGCTCGCTGACGGAGGACGATACCGCGTCGGCGACCCCGGTGGCGGTGGTGGATGAGACCTTCGTGAAGCGATTCTTCAAGCCGGGCGAGGATCCGATCGGGCAGTACTTCGGGCTGGATCTGCCGGCCTACAGCAGCACCTACAAGATTGTGGGCGTGGTGGCGAACGCGAAATACAGCAATGCGACCAACACCAGCAAGTATGGCAACCAGCCGATCTTTTTTGTGCCGCTGGCGCAGCGCATCCATTACGACAATCCGATGATGGAGATGGTCGAGAACATGACGCACCGGATCGAGGGCGGAGTGCTGCAAATCCACGGGAGCATGGAAGGGATGGAGCCGCAGATCCGCAAGGCGCTGGCCGAGGTGGATCCGAACATCACGCTGCTGAGCATCCAGACGCTGGCCGATCAGGTGGACGCGCGCTTCGATCAGCAGCGTACGGTGGCGCAGATGACGGCGCTGTTCGGGATTCTGGCGCTGATTCTGGCGGCCGTCGGTCTGTATGGCGTGACGGCATACACGGTGGAGCGGCGAACGAGCGAGATCGGCGTGCGCATGGCGCTGGGCGCGGATCGCATGCGGGTGGTGCGGCTGGTGCTGCGCGGGGCGTTTCTGCAGATCGTGATTGGACTGGCGATCGGGATTCCGGCGTCGATTGGGTGCGCGCGGCTGATCGCGGCGCAGCTGTATCACGTGAAGGGGTGGGATCCGGTGGTGCTGGCGGGGTCGATTGTGCTGCTGATGCTTTGCGCGCTGGTGGCGAGTTTGCTGCCGGCGCGGCGGGCGGCATCGATCGATCCGATGCAGGCGCTGCGGGTGGAGTGAGAAGACCCGTTGTTAGTTGCTAGTGGCTAGTTCTTAGTTGTCAGTAGCGGCCGGTGGGCGGCGGCATCGTGCAGGTATGGATAATGATGAGCTGGATGCGGGTGGGGCGCATCTCACCCTGTATTCATATGCTTTTGCTGGAATGGGACCTTAACCTGACCTGATGCGCCGCGTCATGATGTTCCTCAATCCGCTGCTGATTCATTCGGCGAAGCGCCGGGCGGCGGTGGAGCAGATTGCCGAGCTGCTGAGCCGGCACGGCAGCGTGGTGCATCTGCAGGAGACGCTCTCGGCGTACTCGGCGGGTCAGCAGGCGCGCGAGGCGGTCACGGCCGGGTTCGACACGTTTCTGGTGTGCGGCGGCGACGGCACTGTCTTTCAGGTATTGCAGGGGCTGGCCGGTTCGGAGACGTCGCTGGGCGTGCTGCCGTTCGGGACCGGCAACGTGATCGTGCAGAACCTGCGCATGCCGCGCAATCCGCTGCTGGCGGCGCGGCTGCTGCTGGATGCCAAGCCGCGGGCGGTGAGCCTGGGCCGAGTGACGGTGAGTCCGGTGGGCCATCGCAAAACGCACAGCTGGTATTTCTTCATTGCCGCGGGAATGGGAACGCACGCGGCGCTGATGAATCTGGCGCCGACGGGCCAGGGCAAGCGGCGCGGCGGACGGCTGGCGTATTACATGGGCGGATTTCGGCTGCTGGCGCAGCATCGCGTGCAGCCGTTTGCGCTGGAGTGGACGGCGGAAGACGGCAGCAACGGCGCCGTGGAAGCGTCCGAGGCGATCGCGACCCATGTGCCGGAGATCAACCGCTGGAAGGCGGGGGGCGATCCGTTTCGCGAGGCGTTACATCTGGCGTGGATTCCGGCGACGGGACGAGCGGGGCTGGCGCATGCCAGCTTTCACGCGCTGGTGACGGGGCGGGGCAATGGCCGGAGGACAGGGTGGTGGAAACTTCCCTATCCGCAATATGTAACTGTGAAGAAGCTGATTTGCCGTCCGCTGCCCGGGAGGCACTACGACACGCGGTTGCTGGTGGAGGCGGATGGCGAGGTGCTGGGGGCGGAGTCGGCGACGATCGGCATCGCGGAGACGCGGCTGAATCTGCTGTGGCCCAACGCGGGAGGTTCTTCGCATAAGGAATAATGCGCGCGAGGCGGCTGGGGCAGTTGCGGTAAGGTGCGGCCATCCACCGGCGGGTCTTTCTTTTCCTGTGCCAGCCGTATCTGATTGTTCTGCTGATGCTTACAGGAACTTTTCGCGGGCCATCCAGATATAATAAGGATGCAGCAAGGGGCGACCGATCGGCGGGCCGCTGATGGAACACCATGGACCGTGACAAAACAATCCTGAAAATCGATGACCCTCGCGAGCAGGAGCAGGCCACGCTTCGCTATTGGCAAAGCTTGCCCCTCGGCGACCGCCTGACTGCTGTCTGGGACGCCAGCGAAGCAGCGTACAGCTTTGCGGCCGCGTTCAAAGGAGGTCCGCGCGATTATGATGCCCGCCGACTTGAAAGAACTCTTACGCGTGTTGAACGCCCACGGCGTTAGGTTCCTGGTGGTCGGCGGTTATGCATTTGGCGCCTATACGGAACCGCGGGCGACAAAAGACCTGGATATCTTCATTGAAGCCGGTGAGAAGAACAGCGAGGCCGTGTACCGCGCACTCGCTGATTTCGGCGCTCCTCTGCACAGCCTATCCCCTGCCGATTTTCGGGACGGCAGCTGTTTCCAGATTGGCAGTCCTCCCGCGCGAATCGATATCTTGCAGCAGATTGACGGAATCACCTTCGATGAGGCCTGGACGAACCGCCAGGAAGCAGACATCGAGGGAGAAATCCGAGTCGCAGTGATTTCCCGGGAAGACCGCAACAAGCTAGCCAGCGGACGCGAGCAGGATCTGCTCGACGTGAAAAAGCTGCGGAGTTCTGCTCCGCAGGAATGAGGCGACGCAGACAAGATTCCCGATCGCAGACAATGCGCTGGCAGCCATCCCTTGCGCGCCGAACCGGGATCCTTCCGTTTCTCACCTAGTCGGTCAGGGCGCGCGCACAAGAGTCCGTGGCAGGAGATGGCAACCCGCTGCGCATTTTTGAGTGCCCAATGTAAACAAATGACTTGCACATCCCACTCTGCTGAACCTGGCTATGACGGGCTCCGGCGCAGTTGACCGATTAGTAAACGCCAGCATCCTACCGCAATGTACGTCGTGCCGTTCGCTCCGCAGGGAGGAGCCGTTCGACCGGTTCGGCCGGGACTCAAATCGCGCAATGCACGCCAGGATCGCTGTTGGCTGATGCGGCGGAAGCGACGCGGCGAGGCGAGGACGCCGAGCACTTCATCAACAGGGAGTCACAACGTGAAACGCATTGCGAGCATGGCCTCGATTTTGGGGCTGGGTCTTATGCTTACCGCACCGTCCTGGCTTACGGCGCAGGATAACTATCCGCCGCCTGCGCCGAACCCGACACCGGCAGCCTCCAGCGACGCGACACACGTGTCCGTTGGGCTGTTCGGAGACTATTTGCGCTATCAGCCAAAGGGCTCCGCCATCGGTTTGCTGGGCGTCGGCGGGCGGCTGGGCATCAACATGTCGCATAACACCGCCATTGAAGGTGAGATGGATTACGACTTCGCCAAGAATTACACCACCAGCAGTACCACTTCGAACGGCGGCAGCGTGAGCACCACGTTCACGACCGTAGGCATACGCCCGCTGTGGGCGCTGTTCGGACCGCGGTTCGACCTGGGCACCGAACATGCGAATTTCTTCCTGACCGGCAAAGTGGGGGTCGTGAACTGGAGCGTCAGCAATCCGAACCGTGTGAGCAGCACCACGTTCAGCAACGCGGTGAGCAGCATTGGGGGCTCGGGCACAGAACTTGCGTTGTATCCGGGTGGCGGATTTCAGGGCTACTGGGGACCTTTTGGACTGCGTCTGGAAGTGGGCGACGCAATCTATGTGGCCAACGGCGCGCACAGCAATCTGCGCGCGACGTTCGGGCCGCAGCTCCGATTCTAAAGGACAGTTGCTAGTTATTAGTTGTTAGTTGTTGGTTGAAATGCCCGGGCTGGCCCAGGTGGGAAGCGAGCCCGGGCATGTTTGTCTTAGCGCGCTGCCCGGGTGGAGGCGGCGATCATGGAACTGGCAGCCCTTTGCCGAGGCGGCGGTGAAGCAGGGCCTGATCAGCGGCTGGGCCATCAACGTACAGATCTTTCCCAACGGCGAAAACGACCACGACCTGGTCAGCTCCGTCGATATCTATCCGACCTGGGATGCCGTCTTCAATCAGAGTCAGACCTACCGGGCCGGCGGCTTGCGTGCGCAGAACGCAGCGGCGAAACTTGTGCAATGCGATGGTCATGCGTTCTTCTGCTGAGTTTTTTGTGCGCGGCGGCGTGCGCGCAGGACGTGCACGTGCGCGTTTCTCCCGATGTGAAGACGGGCATCGAGGGGACGACGGAGTTCCCGACGATTCAGATGGCGCTGGATCATCATCCCTGGCCGGGGCGGGGCGGGAGAGTGTATATCGAGATTGCGCCAGGCGTGTATCACGAGCGGCTGAACGTAACGCAGAACCACGGGAACATCACGCTGGTGGGAACTGGAAAATCGCCGGCGGACGTGGTGATTACCAACAGTCTGAACGCGAAGGAGGCGGGCGGAACGTTTTTCACCGAGACAGTGGAGGTGAACGGGACAGGATTCGAGGCGGATAACGTCACGTTTGAGAACACGGCGGGAAATACCGGGCAGGCCGTCGCGATTGCGGTGCGGGCGGATCGGGCGGTGTTCAAGCATTGCAGATTCCTGGGGCATCAGGATACGCTGTTCGCCGATTACGGACGGCAGTATTACGTGGACTCGTATATCGAGGGCGGGGTGGATTTCATCTTCGGAAACGCGGCGGCGGTATTCGACCACGACGAGTTGCACGCGAACGGGCCGGGATATCTGACGGCGCAGTCGCGAACGTCGGCGGAACAGGCGACGGGATATGTAATCGTGGACAGCACAATTACAGCGGGGCCGGAAGTAACGGCGGACGCGAAGGGGCACGGCGTCGCTCTGGGGCGGCCGTGGCGGCCGTACGCGCGGGTGGTCTATCTGCGGGATCAGCTGCCGGAGGAGATTGTGCCGGCGGGATGGAACAACTGGGGCAAGGCGGAGAACGAGAAGACGGCGTGGTTCGCGGAGTACGGCAACACGGGCCCAGGCGCGCGTACTGCGGAGCGTGTGCCGTGGGCGCATCAGCTGACGGCGGCGGAGGCGAAGCAGTTTGAGCCGCGGCGATTTTTGGCGGGGCGAGATGGATGGGATCCGGTGAAAGCCGCGCGCGAGCTGCCGTGACGGCTGGCCGCGCGCGATGACGGAATGGTAAATTGGCAACTCGGCAGTCCCCGGCCCCTTCTCAGAGGTTTCGGCTCTGCCGTCTGAACGGACGAGCACCTGCGAACGAGGTGAGAGGTTGGCGATCGGGAGTGGACGGAGGAGGCCAGGGACTGACCCGCGCCGGTGTTGCGCCGGCAATTCCTTTCTGACAATCGGACTGATGTTTGTGGCGGCGTGCGTGATGGCGCCGGCGATGGCGCGCGCGCAGGATCCGCCGAACGACAGCGTGCGGGCAACGCGGCCGACTCCGCCGCAGGGTCCGCCGGCGCAGGATGTTGCCATCGAGGGCGGCGGCTCGTTTGGGCATTTCCGCATCTTTGCCGGCGGCGAGGACGCCAAGATGTACATCGGGGGCGTGGAATACGATCGCAACTCGTGGGGGCGATTCCTGGGAGCGCGGTCCGATTACGTGGCCGAACTGCTGCCGATTATGCGGCTGAACGAGTCGGCGGACACCGACATCTGGGGCGACCGGCTCGGGCCGGGGCGGAAGATTCTGTATGGCGCGGGATTTTCGCCGATCGGATTCCGGCTGGTGTGGGGTCGGCACGCTGTGCGGCCATTCTTTTCGGCGAAGGCAGGGCTGGACGTCTGGGATCACAAATTTATTTCGGACCAGGGCAGCTATATCCAGTTCACGCTGCATGAGGCGGCCGGGGTGCTGGTGAAGCTCACGGATCAGTACGATCTGCGCATGGACATCGGCGACTTCCATCAGTCGAATGGCTTCATGACGGATGTGAATCCGGGGCTGGATGTGGCGAGCTACAGCGCTGGGCTGGTGTATCACCTGGGGAGTGGGCGGGGGCGAGTGCGGTAAGTTGCTAGTTGCTAGTTGCTAGTTGTTAGTTGCCAGTTGCTAGCTGTTCGTTGTGTTCAGCGGTGCAAGATACAACTACTCCTCTATAGATCTCATTTCGCTCCCCTCGGCTCAAACGACGGGCAGACGATCAGCACGCGCTCTAAAATCCCGGTGGGTGTTCGTGCATGACGTTGAAGGCGCGCTCCAGGGCGAGGCTGACGGCGCCGAGGGTGCCTTCTTCGAAGGGGCGGGCGAGCAGCGTGATGCCGTGCGGGACGCGGCGGGGCGGATTGAATTTCGGCAGAGGATGCGCGGGGTCCGGCGCCCAGTCGCTGCGCGCTTCGGAGACTTCGATGAAGCCGGCGCGCTGCGTAAGCGAGGGATGGCCGGTGTTGTTGGAGATGGTGAGCATCTCGTCGCGCAGAGAAGGGACGAGGAGCAGATCGACCTGAGAGAAGAGGCGCGCCATTTCGGCGGCGACTTTGCGGCGGAAGCGGTCGGACTGGACGAAGTCGACGGCGGAGAGGAAGCGCGACTGGCGGAAGGTATTCGGCCATGCGTCGGGGACCTGCATCTTCAGCGTGTCGATGGCGTGGTTGAGGGTGATCTCCTCGAAGGACGCGGCGGCTTCGGCGAAGAGGATGACGTCGAGGTCGTCATAGGGCCAGTCGGGGAGGGAGACTTCGACAGTCTTGAGGCCAAGTTGCTGGATCGTCTTGAGAGCGGCGCGGTCGACGTCGGTGGCGGGCGGCTCTTCCATCCATTTGGGAAAGTAGCCGACGCGGAGTGCGCGGATGTTCTGGCCGGCGTCGTAGTCGAGGTGGCTGGGCACGCAGTCGGTATCTCCCGGATCCGGGCCGGAGATGGCGCGCAGGATGAGGAGCGTGTCTTCGACGCCGCGGGTCATGGGGCCGAGCTTGTCGAGCGACCAGCAGAGGGTCATGGCGCCGGAGCGCGGCACGCGGCCGAAGGTGGGGCGCAGGCCGGTAACGCCGCAGCGCATCGAGGGGCCGATGATGCTGCCTCCGGTTTCGCTGCCGATGGAGAAGCCGACGAGTCCGGCGGCGGTGGCGGCGCCGGGTCCGGCGCTGGAGCCGGAGGATCCTTCTTCGAGGTTCCAGGGATTCATGGTTTGTCCGCCGAACCAGATGTCGTTGAGGGCGAGCGCGCCCATGCTGAGTTTGGCGACGAGGACGGCTCCAGCGGCATTGAGGCGGTCGACAACAGCGGCGTTTTTGGTGGGCACGCGATCGCGGAAGGGCTCGGCGCCGTAGGTGGTGGGGATGCCGGCGGTGTCGAGGAGATCCTTGCCGCCCCAGGGAATGCCGTGCAGGGGACCGCGGTAGTGTCCGGCGGCGATTTCGGCGTCGGCCTTTTTGGCCTGAGCAAGCGCAGGGTCGGCGGTGAGGGTGATGACGCAGCGCAGCTTCGGATTGAAGCGCTGGAAGCGGTCGAGATAGATGTGGGTGAGGCGCGTGGAGGTGATGTGGCGCTGCTCAACCCAGCGGGAGAGCTTCCAGAGGGGCGCGTAGGCGATCTCTTCGTCGGTGGAGGGGAGCGGACCGGGATCGGCGGCGCTGCGGATGAAGCGGTTCTGCGCGGGGCCGGCGGTGGCGAGCCCGGGCTGCACGCAGCGGATGAGCGAGTAAGGCGCGAGGCTGGGCTCGAGCGGAACTTTGCGCGGTCCGGTGCGGCGCTCGTAGAGACCCGCCATCGATTCGCGCCAGTTCCCTGCCGCTTCGGCGCGCCCGGCTTCGGTCATCTCGACGCGAACCAGCTTTTCAGCTTCGGCGAAGGTGGCGGCGGAGACTTCCGGTCCGACGGCGGGCGCGGTGCCGAAGGCGGGCGGCGTGCCGGGAGGAGGCGTGCCGGGCTTCGCAGGCTCCTGCTGGGCGGCGAGGTTGCCGGCGACGGTTGCGCCGAGGAGTCCTAAGGCGGAGTTGACGAGAAATTCGCGGCGGGCTCGATTCACAGCAACGAATGTTACGACAAGAGGTACACGATTCGCGTTTCTAACTTCGACACATCGTCGGTCCAGTCGCCGTAAATCTCCCATGATTGGCCGGCGAAGGTCCGGTGATTGGCGGCTGCCCAGGCATGGACGGCATCGTGCGCTTCACCGATTCGTTCGTAGGGGCCGATGTGCAGGGTGGTCGCGACTTCTCCGGCGGGCGTTTGGGTGGGGAAGACTTCGCCGTGAGGCTCGAAGGAGCGGACGATCTCGACGCCGAAGTCGATCTCCATGGGCAGGTCGCGCTGGGCGGGATGATGGTAGAGGAAGATGTTGTGCCCGTCGGTGCGCAGGCCGGGGTGTTTGCGGAGGAAGTCCCAAACCTGGTCGAGGGCGGGTTTCCAGGCGTGGCGGATTTCGGGAATGCGGATGTGGCGGCGAACGGCGGCGAGTTGGCGGGCGGGCGTGGTTTCGACGGTGATGGTCATGGGGTGAATCCTGTTGAGTGTGCGGACAGCAGAGTCCGTGGTCCCGACCAATCATATGGGGAGTACGACCTCGGCGGCTAAAGCCGCTCTTCTCCGGTTGCTGATTTCAGTGCGACCTGAAGGTCGCACCTGCCTGGTCGGGCGACGTGCGGCCCCAGACACCCAGACCCTACTGATACTCGGCGGCGAATTGGTCAGCTTCGTGGTTGAGAGACTCTGCTGATGCTTCGTCGGAGATGAGCAGAACGCGGTAGCGGAAGGTCGCTGTCTGTCCTTTTTCGAGCGTGTAGTTGAAGGCGGGCTGTTTGGGATCGAAGATGCTGCGGCCGAGGGGATTGGCGGCGAAGAGTCCATAGCCGCGCGCATGCCAGTACGTGGGGTAGCCAGGATTGTGCGGGTGATCGAGGATGGCGATGGTGACGGTGTGGTCCTCGGTATGTCCGGTGAGCGAGCACCAGCGGCCGCGCGTGCCCCAGACGGCGCCGCCTTTGATCCCTTCGCTGGTGAGGTAGACTCCGGTGGCGTCGGCATTGTCGGTGGCTGCGACTTTGGTGGGCCGGCCGCTGGCGTCGAGAAAGACTCCACCTTTTTCGTCGGGGCTTTCGAGCCAACTGGCGACGCGCATGCCGAGCGCGCCTTCCTTGTCATCTTTGAAGACGGCGCGGTCGAGCGCCGTGAGGGTGATGATCTGGTCGATGATGCGCTCGTGGGGAGCGCGGGAAAAGATGTAGCGCGTGGTCTGATCGAGGATGCGATCGCCTTGGCCCGTGATCCAGACGGATTCGACGACCAGCTCGCCGCGGACGGCGCCGCTTTTTGTCGAGACAATTTTCGTCTCGAGTATCGTCCCCATTTTGGAGCGGTCTTCCGGCTTGATGGCGTCGGAGTTGTTCCAGAAATCGAAGCCATTCACGTTGCCGTAGTTGAACCACATGCCGGCGTGATGGGGATGATCGACGCGCTCGTGCGGCCGGGGCGCGAGCGGAAAGCCGCGCGTCACGGTGACTCCTTCGTCGGTGATCAGCGGATAGAGGACGGGCTTCTTCAGCGTCTTCGGCCAGATGTAGGACGTGAAC
Source organism: Acidobacteriaceae bacterium (assembly GCA_035295245.1). Lineage (GTDB taxonomy): Bacteria > Acidobacteriota > Terriglobia > Terriglobales > Acidobacteriaceae > Palsa-343. Next base: position 2,626 of record DATGJK010000570.1, on the reverse strand, counting down.
GGCTTGCCGTCGATGGTGATGTCGACGCGGCGGTGCGCTTCGTCTGGAACAACCTGCACGCCGGAGGTGCTGGCGGCGTTGAGCGGGTGGGTTGGTGTGAGGAGGGCTGCGGCCACAGCGACGACGACAGCCAGCCTACGCATAAATCTTGCCTCCAACCATCACGTTCTGCGTTTGGTCGTCGAAGGTGACTTTCTCGCCGGTCTGAACCGCAGCCACATTCATGCAGAGGGCAATGGAGTGGCTGTAGCCGGCCTCAATGGGAGCGTTGGGCGTTTTGCGCGAGCGCACGCACTCCATCCAGTTGCGCATGTTCGCCGAGGTCTGCGGGTCGGCATGGGTGTCGGCGGCGGTGGAGACGGATTCTTCGGGGGCTTCGAGAAGCGAGAGGCTGGGCAGAAGGTTCGGCTTCATCTTCATCTCGGCGGCGTATTTCTCGGTGAGTCCGCCGGTGGGCGTGACGGTCTTCTTGTCCATGTCGATCATGCCGCCGTTGGAGTAATAGAGTTCCTTCACGCCTCCGGCGGAGTTGGTGAAGCGCGAGGTGTACTGCACCTGGAATCCTTTGCTGAGGTCGTCGAGGGGGCCGTAGTCGAAGACGGCGGTCATGGTGTCCCAGTTCTGGCGGCCATCTTTCCAGAGATAAATGCCGCCGTTGGCGACGACGCTGCGCGGATGCGGCAGGCCGGTGAACCAGTGCACGGTGTCGATCTGATGGACGAGCCACTGATCGGGAATGCCCGAGGAGTAAGGCCAGAAGAGGCGGAACTCGAGGTACTTGCGCGCGTCGAAAGGAACGCGAGGGCGGTTGAGCAGATAACGATTCCAGTCGGTGTCTTCTTCTTTGAGCAGCGGGACGACATCGGGGCGGCGCCAGCGGCCGGGCTGGTTTACGTTCCACGTCATCTCGACCATGACGATGTCGCCGAACTGGCCGGACTTGATGTAGTCGGCCGCTTTCTGATAACTGGGCGTGCTGCGGCGCTGGGTGCCAACCTGGACGATCTTGCCGGTCTTCTTGACGGCGGCGAGGAATTTGCGGGCGTCGTCCATGGTGTGCGCGGTGGGCTTTTCGACGTAGGCATCACGGCCGGCTTCGACGGCTTCGACGCCATGCAGCGCGTGCTGGAAATCGGCGGTGGCGATGAGAACGGCGTCGACGTCTTTGCGGGCGTAGAGTTCGTCGTTGTTGCGCACGGGGTCGACTTTGGAGCCGCTGAGTTTCTGAATGTAAGCCACGCCCTCTTCGCGGCGGCGGTTCCAGATGTCGGAGACGGCGACGAACTCGAAGTTCATTTCATTGGCGTGCTGCAGGAAGGCCGGAATCAGGGCGCCCTTCATGCGGTCGCCGCATCCGACTACGGCGACGCGCACGCGGTCGTTGGCGCCGTTGATGGCGGCGTAGCTTTTGGCATTCCACGAAACCGCAGTGGCGGCCAGGGCGGCGCCTCCTGCTTTTACGAAGTCTCTGCGCGTGGGTGATCCTGCCATTGAGTTCTCCTTTGGGACGTGTGCGAGAAGTGGTCTGACCTCTTCGCTTCGCGAAGCTATGCTGTCAGGTGGTTGGCGGGTTTGTCAATATTTGCGGGTGCGAGGGTATGCGACGTGAAGGTCGCGCCTACTTGGCGGTAAGCCCGGCGCGACCGGCTGCTCTCAAAACTTCAGCGGCCCGTGATAGTCATCCCAAGCCACAGAATTCGCTGTTCTTCGGTTTATCACCACTTCCTCGCCCTTCGGTACACCGTCCTCGAGCACCTGCACTTTGAGATCCGGGGTGAAAAATGTGAACTTCGCCAAAAAGCGCCGTTGCGACTCTGCCTCATAGATCGGGAAGACTTGTAATGTTGTTGTTTTGCCCGGGAGCACCGTGAACGCCACAACCTCATTATTAAAAAAAGCAGATTTCGCGAGTACCTTATCCAGATCCGTGGAGGTCGAATTGAATTCGAAACCTATACAGGTGATTGTGTACTGACCAGCTTTCATTTCGAGCGTCTTCTGCTCCCCGAAGCGCGTGAGATACGGCGTGTCTGCCTTCACGAATTTTTCATTCACAAAAGAGATCAGCAAGGAGTTGTCGAGCATGCCCCACCGGACGCCGCCATGCTCTAATTGCTTCTCACTTTTCTTCGGCATTTTCGTGGCGGATGTGTAGTTCCTGAGGTCGAACACCAAGGTCCCCGATTGCTGCGCCAATGCCAACTGCGTCGGACCTGGAGCAGTCAGCACCAGGCACAACCCGAGGAGAACATATCTGAACGGCTTCATCACGAATCGCTCAGCCATTGGATTTCCTGATTTCCAGCATGCGGTGGATTCCGACCCGCGTGGAATTTTAGTCCCGGAAGGGAGGGGCCTCAAGAAGTTCGAACGAGCGCGTCAGTACGTCGGTAACGACCAGATATCGTTCCGCGAAGCGGGAGAGCCCTTCAGCATGACACTTGCAGATCAATGCGCTTCAGGTGCCGGCCGCGGGTGGCTGGCGGTGCTGCCGTCGGTCATCCACAAGGCCCACTTGATCGCCTCGAAGTACATTTTGCGGATGTCGGGGTCGCGCCAGCTTTCTTCGGTGTGGCCGAGGGTGGAGTAGAAGACGCGGCCTTTGCCGTACATCTTCGACCAGGCG
>DATGJK010000569.1:0-2951 GCA_035295245.1 Acidobacteriaceae bacterium | reverse complement strand
GTCCGCCGCGGGCCGCGGCTGATCCACCTCGGCGACGCGCAGCACCTCCGGCCCGCCAAACCCCTCCAGCGACACGATCTTCATGTGTTCAGGATAGAACCCGCCAGACAAAAATCTGGCGGCGCGTGTGTCTCCCACATCACCGCCGCCAAAAGGAGGAAAAACCGTTCTCCTGTTCCCTATTCCCTGTTGCCTGTTTTCGGTCTCACTCGCTTCTCAGCGTCTCTGCCGGATCGATCTTCGCAATCCTTAACGCCGGCAGCGCGCTGGCCACCGCCGCAACCGCTACCAGCACCAGCGGCACCGTCACCAGTGTCACAGGATCGTAGGGCGTCACGCCGTAAATCGCGCTCTTCATCACGCGCAGCAAGAACACCGCACAGACCAGCCCCGCGCTCACGCCGCCGCACGCTGCCAGCACGCCCGGGGTTGCAGTCACCTGCATCGCCTCGCCCAGCGTTGATCCCAACGCGATCCTGATTCCAATCTCGCGCGTGCGCTGCACCACCAGGTTCGACACCAGCGCGAAAATTCCGACTGCCGACAGCAGCAGCGCCAGGCCGGCCAGCGTCCCGAGCAGCAGCACCTCAATGCGCTGCAGCTGCAGTTGGCGGTCCAGCAGATCGTGCATCGAATAGAAACCTGAGAACGGCAGCCCTGGATCGACGGCTTCCATCGCGCGCTGCATCTGCTCTTCGAGTCCGCTTACCGGGCCCGCCGTGCGCACGATCCACGACGGCTGAAACCACTGGTTCGCCAGATTCACCATTTTTTGATTCGTCTGCAGCGCCGGGATATAAAACATCGGTTCCGTTGCCAGCGGAGCGCCCCCGCTCATGCCCAGCTTCTTCACGACGTCCGGCACCACGCCAACAATCGCGAAGATCGTCCCCTCTGACTGGAAATGTCGCCCCACGGGATTCGGGTCGTCGTAGAACTTGCGCCCGAACGCTTCGTTGACCACTGCCACCGGCTCGGTTGCCGCCGTGTCGCTGTCACGAACGCCGCGACCGCTCAGGATCGGTATACGCAGCGACTCAAAGAACTGCGGCGTGACCCAGGTTTCGCTCGATCCCCATTTGAACCCAGCGCGCTTCCCATCCACAATCCTGAGTCCGTCATTCAGCCCGCGCTCATAGGGCACGCTCAGGGCAACCGCAGCATGCTGCACGCCCGGAATCCGCTGCATCGCGCTCACGCTCTCGCGCAGAAGACGGTCAAAGGCGGCCGCGTCGTGATAGCGCGCGTCGTCCAGCGAGGCCTTCGCCGTCATCACATTGTTGGCATCGAATCCCGCTGGCAGGGTTTCCAGATGCACTATCGTCCGCACCAGCAATCCCGCCCCCGCAAGCAGCACCACCGTTAGCGCCACCTCCGCCGCGATCAGCCCCTGCCGCACGCGCCCCGATCCGCCTGACACCGTCCGTGCACCCGCGGCGATGGAGCGCCGCAGATCCACGCGTCGCGTCTCCAGCGCCGGCAAAGCGCCGAACAGCAAGCTCGTCAGCAGCGCCGCGCCCGCCGTAAACGCCAGCACTCGTCCATCCAGGGCAAATCCCCCAATGGGAATCATCTCGTCCGGCAGCAGCTTCTTCAGCATCGGGAACAACACCAGCGCCACGCCCAGGCCTGCAGCACCGCCCACGATTGCCAGCACCAGATTCTCAATCCAGAGCTGCCGCAGAATCCTCACGCGCGACGCGCCCAGCGCCATCCGCGTCGCCATCTCCGGCGTCCGCCTGTGAATGCGCGCCAGCATCAGCCCCGCAAGGTTCGCGCACGCAATAAGCAGAATGAATCCCACGGCCGCCATCAAGGCCTGCGTCTGCTCCTTCATCGCGCTGCCCGTGTACACGTGGATCGGACTGGGGAAATACCAGACATCCTCTTTCGCGGGATCGGTGTTGCGAGGCGGCGGCATGTGACTCAGCTGCGCGCGCACCTGGTCCCACGTCGCCCCGGGCTTCAGCCGCATCAGGATCAGGCAGTTGTTCCCCACGCAAACGCCATGCGGATCGTCCGGCATCAGCGGCGTCCACACATCGGCCTGATTGGGCATTTGCGCACCGGCGGGCAGCACGCCGACCACTGTGTACGGCGCCCCCTTCAGCAAAATCTTCTTGCCCAGAATCGCGGCGTCGTGCCGAATGGCCGTTCGCCACAGGTCATAGCTGAGCACCACTGCCTTGCCCGCGCCCGGACGGTCCTCGTCTTCGGTAAACCCGCGGCCCAGGATCGGCTCGATCCCCAGCACCTCAAAGTAGTGCGCCGAGACGCTGGCAGCATGCACATAGCGCACCGCGCCGCCTTCGCTCGTCCCGGCCTGCAGGTTCACGCCTTCGGTTTCGCCGAACCCTTGTCCCGCAATCGCAGGCGTAACGCTGGGAACGTTCTGCCGCAGCGCATCCCACGTTTGGTTGTCCGACGAGTCGTCGTCCTCGAACTGTCCTGGATGCGCCTTCATCTGCTGATGGCTTTCAAGCGCGGCGAGCCGCTCCGGCTGCGGATAGGGCAGGCGCCGCAGCAGAAACCCGTCGAGCAGGCTGAACACCGTGGTGTTCACGCCGATCGCCAGCGCGAGTGTTACCACGACGGCCGCGGCGAATCCCGGACTCCGCCGCAGTTGCCGCATCGCAAAACGCAGATCATCGACCATGGCTGTCTCCTACGATCGGGCCCGGATCCTGCTCACTCGTTCCTCAGCGCCGCCATCGGCTCCACCCGCGCCGCCCTGCGTGCCGGCAGCGCCGCAGAGATCATCGCCACGAGCAACATCAGCACGATGACAGAACAAAAAACAACAGGGTCCATGTTTGAAACGCCAAACAGCTCCGCCTTCAGCAGACGCGTAGCCGCCAGCGCCACAGGCACAGCGACGGCCAGGCTGATGCCCGCCAGCTGCAGCACATCGCGCACCACCATCGTCACCACGCCGAGTCGATCGGCCCCCA
>DATGJK010000568.1:0-2852 GCA_035295245.1 Acidobacteriaceae bacterium | reverse complement strand
ACACGATCTGCCTCTGGTTCGACAAAGACGCGCTGGAGGCGGCGCGCTTCTACGCGGCAACCTTCCCGGACAGCGAAGTAACCGCTGTTCACAAAGCACCCTCCGACTATCCTGGCGGCACGAAGAACGATGTGCTGACGGTCGAATTCTCGGTTGCCGGCATTCCCTGTCTCGGCCTCAACGGCGGTCCCGCGTTCAAACATAACGAAGCCTTCTCGTTCCAGATCGCCACCGACGATCAAGACGAGACCGACCGCTATTGGAACGCCATCGTCGGCAATGGCGGGCAGGAAAGCGCGTGCGGCTGGTGCAAAGACAAATGGGGCGTTTCCTGGCAAATCACGCCGCGCGTGCTAACCGAGGCGTTAGCGGCTGGCGGTGATGAAGCAAAACGCGCATTTGAGGCGATGATGGGAATGAAGAAGATAGACGTTGCCGCGATCAAGGCGGCGCGGCGCGGCTGACGTTGCGTTTGCAGGCGCCGCGATTCGCCTATTGAAGACCGTGGCGAGATCGAGCCACGTCTGCGATTCGGAACTGTTGATATCATAAGGAGCTGATCGGGGCAGCCGTGTAGGTCACTTCACCCTCGTTCACACGGCTGCACCGGTGGATGCTCTCGCTCGTTTTGGTCTCGATGCCGATTGAGCCGGCAATGATATCGAAAGCCGACGGGCAGAGATGATCAAAGAGGCCCTCAACCCGTCATGAAGGCCGGCGTAGTTCGTCTCACAAGGATCAAGCAGCGCGCTCCAGCAGGATCTTCGCCTTGCCCTCAAGCTCCAGTCGTGCGTCCTGGTGTGGCTTGGCGCGGGCGAGTGCCGTGATCCCCTGCACGAAGTCGAACACGCTCTCAGGTGGCCGCCCCTCTTCGGCGAGGACGGTAGCAATCACCTTCGCCGTTTCCGCCTTGCTGAAGCCGCGCCGGCGCAGGAAGACCTCGCGATCCTCATCCTTGCGGGCGACGATCCGCTCACGCGCGGCCTTGATGCCGGCGACGAACGGCGCGGGCGAGGATCGGGCGAAGCTGGTCAGCGCCGGCGCCGCTTCGTGAGCGAAGCGTTGGGCTGCAAACTTGCTGTGGCGGATACTGATCTCCTCGAAACCTTCCACGCCCCAGAGATTGCGATTCATGCACACGGCGCGGAGATAGAAGGAGGCGATGCCGAGCGTCTTCGAGCCCACTTCGCTGTTCCAGCAATAGAAGCCGCGGAAATACAAATCCGGGTCACCGTTTGGCAGACGGCCGGCTTCGATCGGATGGGTGTCGTCCACCAGGAAGAGGAAGACATCGCGGTCGCTGGCGTAGAGCGTGGTCGTCTCCTTGGTCACGTCCACGAATGGATTGTGGGTCATGCTTGCCCAATCCAGCACACCGGGCACTTTCCAACGCGTATCGCCGGTGCCGTTCCCGGCGATGTTCATCACGGCGGAAACCAGCTCGTGATCCCAGATGCGGCCATAATCCGGCCCGGTGACGGCGCGCAGTTCGACCCTGTCCTCGTCGGCCTCCAGCGTCTTCACCAGCTCGGCGCGGTGGGACAAAAGGCCATGCTGAAGATTGATCCCGGCCAAGGGGGCCGGCAGCTCGCGCAGATAGCCGGACGGCGCGCCCACCAGGCCGCAAAGCTGGCCGAAGCTCCAATGCGTGGGCGCGACCGGCGTCTCGCAGCCCGGCACGATCAGCGCCAGCCGCTCGGCATCGTCGCGGCTCGCTTCGACGCGGACCGCGCGGCTTTCCACAGTTCGGGTCGTCGCCCGATCCGCCCGGGCGCGGACGGCGGTGTGCAGTTCGGACAGCGAGAGATAGCGTTCGTCGTCGGGGCGCGAGAACCATTCCGACGAGACACGGCCGATGCGCTCGCCACGGGAGACATCGACCTTGAAGCCGAGTGGGACTGGCCGATCGGAGGCGGCAAAATGAGCCGCAGCGGGAACGCGGGAGGTGTTGATGGTCATGGGGAAATCTCCGCGACGGGCGCCGCGAGCCTCTCTCGCGATCCTCAACCCGTCACGGCAAACCCGGCCCTACTCTCACTCTTAGGGCGTTGCGGGGCAGGCGGTGCAGAAACTCATCCCACGCGTGCTTCAAGCCAAGCCCTGGCTGAGCGGGTCAACAAATTGGCTTCCGGACTCGCATAAGGCTGGGCGGCGACCTGCGCCATGTGCTATTGCAGGCTCGACGGTTCACCGCGGCCCTGCGCCAGATCATCCGTCCTTCGTCGCCTTCGCGGCTGCCTCGTTTCGTTGGTCGGCCGCCACCTGCTCGAACGCGGCCTGCAGACGAGCGATGACGCTCTCGCGGCCCTTGGGCAGAGATGTTTCGAGGTGGATGTGGCGCAGTTCGTCAGCGAAGGCGCTCCAGAGTGGCGGGCCGCCCTCTTCCATCAACGGCTGACGGATCGCCAGCTCCGGCGAGGTCGGCAGATCACAATCAGACGGAGGCCCCCATGGGCAAGGTGCGCGTAGCGGCTTTTGGAGTATCCATCGACGGCTTCGGGTCCGGCCCGGACCAGAGCCTGGAGCATCCGCTCGGCAAACGGGGCGAGGAGTTGCACCGTTGGTTCTACCCGACCCGGACCTTTCGATCGATGGTCGGGCAAGACGGCGGGACTGACGATCGCTTCGCCCGTGCTGCGGCGGAAGGCTTCGGCGCCTTCATCCTCGGTCGCAATATGTTCGGCCCGATCCGCGGCGAATGGCCGGACGATGCGTGGAAGGGCTGGTGGGGCGACAACCCCCCGTATCATGCGCCAACCTTCATCCTCACTCACCACGCCCGCGCGCCAATCATGATGGAGGGCGGGACGACCTTTCATTTCATCACCAACGGGATCGAGGCAGCGCTCGCC
>DATGJK010000567.1:0-4835 GCA_035295245.1 Acidobacteriaceae bacterium | reverse complement strand
GTGCCATACAGCGCGGTCAGCACGATCAGCCAGGACAGCGTGAAAAACACGATGTCGGCGGAGTAGTAGACGTAGTTCCAGTTCTGCAGGCCGTCGCCGGCGTGCGGCCCGGTGGGGAATACCAGCTTCGCGACATAATTAGCGGGCGCAAGGAAATAGCCCGACAACTCGATCAGGACGTCATAGCGCGGCGTACGGGCAATGACTTCCACAATTCCAGCAGTAATAATGCCGAGGAAGACGCTCAGCCAGAAGCGCCAGATAAAGCCTGTACGTCGTTTCATTTTGGACACCCCACAGACGGTGACCGGTACCAACCTGCGTCTGATCATTTCATCAGAAAACGGGCGGGGTACAGATTACCCAAAAGTGTTACTCACGCCGGACGCGGCGCTGCCGGAAGGAACCGCAATTGCGGGACACGGGTGGGCGCCGGATTCTGGCGGGACCTGACGCGGACCGCATCGGGGCTCGCGTTGGGGTGGACTTCGAAGGGGAGCTGGGCGTCAACTAACGAAAGCATGAGCAGGAAAGGAGTCACCCCGCCGCCCCTCAGCGCGTCACAGCTGCGGCGCGAGATCAGCGCCCGCAACCTCGCGCGCGGCGGCGAGCAGGAGCGCGAGGTCTCGTACGGCGGATCGGCCAGCGTGATCTGGCAGGAATCGGGCCACACTCACGGAAATTTCCTGCGAGCCTCCTGGGCCCGGATCGTTGCCAATCCCGCGTGGAAGCAGCGCCTGCAGAAGAGTTACACCGCAAGCCGCTTTGTTCCGCGCGCGGCGGACCGCCGCCGCTTCGAACTGGAGTGCGCGAACAGCTCCGACGCACTGCTGATGAATGTGTTTTGTTATCCGCGCGTGCTCGCGAATCCGCGCGTGTGCGCGCTGGTGGGGATTGAACCCGGGCTCAAGCCGGAATTCGGCTTTCGCCCCGGCATTCCTCTGCACAAAGGCACGGATCGAACAGAAATCGACATGAAACTCGGCAACCTGTTCGTGGAAGCGAAGCTCACCGAAGGCGATTTTCAGCGCGCGCCCCTGCGCCTTCTCCGGCGCTATCGCGATCTCGAAGACGTGTTCGACGTGGAGCGGCTGCCGGGAGCCAATGGCGGCGTCGCGTCCTATCAGCTGATCCGCGGCGTGCTTGCGGCGCGCGCCTGTTGTGCATCATTCCTGGTGCTCTGCGACCAGCGGCGTCCCGACCTGGCGGAGCGCTGGTTCGGCGTTCTGACCGCTGTGCGTGACGCGGCGCTGCGAACGCGCCTCTGCCTGCTGACGTGGCAGGAACTGAGCGCGGTTCTGCCACGCACGGTGCAGAAATTCATGGACGAGAAGTACGGGATCCGCGGTTGCCCCGCGTGATTAGTCGAGCGTGATCTGAATCTTCGAGAACTGCCCCGGGTTCTCGCTCCACGAGCGCAGCAGCGCGGGCGCCTCATCGAGCGGAGCGACGGTGGTCACGGTGGACGCCACCGGGAATTGCTTTGCTTCGAGCATCGCGATCACTTCGCGAAAATTCTCCGGCTGCGCGTTGCGCGATCCCATGATGTCGACTTCCTTCTGCACGAAGAATCGCGTCTCATAGCGCACCGGCTCTTTTGCATAGCCGATGTAAACGACGCGTCCGGTGGACGCCACGATGTCGACTGCCTGTCGGAAGGTCTCCGGCAAACCGATCGCTTCGATGACCACGTCCGGCCCGTGTCCGGCAGTCACTTCGCGCAGAATCTCGACTGCGTTCTGCCGTCGGGTGTTTACCAATTCTGTGGCGCCCGCCTGGCGCGCGATCTGCAGCTTATCGTCCTCCACATCGATCCCGATCACGCGCGCACCGCGATGTGCGGCTCCGGCCACCGCGCCGAGTCCCACGCCGCCGCATCCGAAGATCGCCACGGTATCTTTGTTCGTCACACGCCCGCGCGCCACGGCGTGAAAGCCTACCGTCAGCGGCTCCACCAGGCACAGCTCGGTCAGATTGAGATTCGCAGCATAGAGCTTCTCCACGGGACAGGGCAGGAGTTCCGCCATGCCGCCTTCGCGCTGCACGCCGAGGGTTTGATTGTTCAGGCATGCATTATGACGGCCGTTGCGACACGCTGCGCATGCGCCGCAGCTTTTGTAGGGGGAAAGCGTCACGTCCATCCCGACGCTCAGTCCTGCTGCGCCCTTCGGCAACTCGACAATCGTCGCGGCAATCTCGTGTCCAGGGATTCGCGGATAGCTGACCAACGGATTCTTGCCGCGCCACGAACTGAGATCAGTGCCACACAGGCCGACGCGGCGCACGCGCAGCAGCGCCTCACCCGGCCCTGCGGTTGCGTCGGGGATTGTCTCGATGCTCGCCTCGCCGGGCTTGCGCAATACGAACGCCTTCACCGGTTCGCCTCCGATCGGCTCATTCCCGTGCGCGGTTCCGACCACTTCTTCCATATCTGCGGATCCGCGAGCATTTTGATGTACACGCCGCCGACGACCGACCTCGCCTGAAATCCGACCTGCGCTCCACTCACTGTATCGAACCAGTCGCTGAGCGGCACGCGCGTCGGGCTCTCTGTCATGAATTTGTATACCGGATCGATGAGGGCGTCGAAGTCCTGATGATTCGTGGCCAGAGTCGCCGTCCACACGCTCCAGTCAAGCTTCGTATAGGTGTGGCGATTATCGAGCGGCAGGCCGAAGGCATTCTGATGCTGAAGGTAGAAATGGATTTCCTCCCGGGTCAGAGACTCAGGAAAAAGATGCAAACCCAGGATGCGATCCCACACGAGGTTATACGTCTGGCTCCACGTTCCCGGCTTGTCGAAGGCGAGGCGCGTGTGATCGCCGTCGGCAGACCTTTTCATCCAGTCGGCCGCCATGCGCTGGGCCTGCTCGCGGTAGCGCCCCGCGATCTCCGGCCAGCCAAGCCTCTCCGCCAGCTGCGCGTACGCGCCGAGTGAAATGATGGCCTTGATGGACAGATTCGCGTTGTGCGCCAGGTGGCCGGTGAAGTCGTCGGTGCTCAGCTGGTTCGCTGGATCCATGCCGAACTGCAGCAGATAGTCGGCCCAGCGCGAGAGCTGCGGCCAGTACTCGGCGGCGAATTTCGCGTTGCCCTCTGCCCTGGCCAGCGCGTCAAACAGGATCAGCATATTGCCGCTCTCTTCGACCGGCATCTGATCTTCTTCGGTCCGCTCACCACCGCCGTACACCTGGCCATTCGCCAGCGGATAGGTCCCGATGTCGTGCGGCGCGAAGGGCCATTTCCAGCGCGGCAGACTGGCGTAATCCATCACCGGCCGAAGCTCCGCTTCCAGCAGCTTCGGATTGAAAAGCAGGAAGAATGGCGACGCGGGATACGTCACGTCGACAGTATCGGTGCAGCCGTTGCTGGAGTTCTCCTTCGAGAACAGCAGCGGACGGCCTTCGATATCCGCCACCAGCTTGTGTGCCGCGAGGGTCTGCCGGTAGGCGAGGATCGCCAGTGCCGCATAGTGCTCGCCGCCGACAGCGGTCAGATCCGCCACAACGGCGCGATCGAAAGCCTCGGCGCGTTCGGCGAGCGCATCCTGCTCGTGCTCAGCGGATTGCAGCATCTCCGGAAAGCTCGACCCGTCGCGACGCCAGTAGTCAGGCAATTGGCGATGCAGATATTCCACCGCTTCACGGTCGTCGTAGGCGAGCATCGCTTTGCGGGCAACGGGCGTGCCGCTCACCGCTCCCAAATCGAAGTGCACGGCCATCATCGGCAGATCGACGCGTGCCTGCCGGGGCATGTCGATGTCGTCGTTCTCCGGCTGGGCGGCGCTCCTTACCGCCTGCTCCAGCTGTGTCCGGCCGACGATCTCGGTTGTCATTCCGGGCTGCGCGGGGATCGCCAGATCGGCCCATCCCCAGTCGATGCGCAGGTTGTCGCCTGCCTTCTCCAGCGTCGGCTGCTGGTTGTCACCGATGTACATCACCGTCATGTCGCCAATGCGGCTGGTGCCCCATACAACGCTTTCCTGGGTGTCGTTCACCGCGAGCTGCGCGCTCGCGCTTAACCAGAGCTCCACCGCATGCGCAGCGCCGTCGGTCGAGCGAACGGACCATGTGAGGTACGTGAGCGGACGCGACAGCGCCACCAAGTCCTGCGGCAAGGCGGGCGTCAGGAATGTGGCCGTCAGATGGACGCCAGCGCCCTCGAAGTCGTAAATCGTGCGCGTCGGCCAGATCGCTCGCGATACTTGCGGCAGCGGCGGGATGTCGCGCGAATCGCGTGCCTCGCCCATAAAGCGGAACGGGTGCCCGTCTACGCGGACGACGCCTTCCAGTTGCTGCGGCACGCCTGTCCAGTGCCGCGTTGGTCCGGCGTTGAGGGCGTCGTCAAACGACCAGATGCTGAAGTAGGGGTCGTGCACGACCAGCGGCGTCGCTGGCGTCCGCACTGTCACCGGCTGCTGGGCCGCAGCCATCGCGCACGTCGTGGCCAGCAAGCAGGCCGCGCTCCGGCACAGCCTCGGCGCAGACCTTCGCCAGGATTTAAGCAGCACACGGGCAGTGCTTTGCATGCCGAATCAGAGTAAATCCTGCGCAGGTTTGGCAGGGAAAAACTCCCGGACAGAAAAGAAAAAATTGAGATTTGGTGGAGCTAGTCGGGATCGAACCGACGACCTCATCGTTGCGAACGATGCGCTCTCCCAGCTGAGCTATAGCCCCACGGTCGGAGGAACTGGGTGAAGTAATTTTAGCAGCGTTCTTTAAATGGGGCTACAGAACGGAGCCTCTCGGTGACGTTACTCCGGATTGATCGCCCGATCTTCCCATCTCACCCTGCTTGGCGGTATAGTCACATTCCGGTGCTGTGCGGAGGCAATT
>DATGJK010000566.1:0-14576 GCA_035295245.1 Acidobacteriaceae bacterium | reverse complement strand
ACCTCCTCGGCCATTGTCGCGTCTTCCCGATGCTCGGCAGCAGCTTCTCCTGCCGCCGCTGCGGGACGCTCCTCGCCGGGCTCGTATTCGCCAAAGTAATGCCGCACAGCCACGCTGATCTTCTCCAAAGTTTTCTCCCCGATGCCCGGAATCTCTTCGAGCTGCTCGGGGGTCATGTCGGCCAGCGCTTCCACCGTGGTCACACCAGCCGTCACAAGTTTTTGGATGATCGATTCGCCCAGTTCGCTGACCTGCTCGATGGGCGTGGCCGGAGTTCCGGCCATGGCCTGCATCTGCTGCTCGACTTCCTGGCGCTTCTCTTCCTCGCTCTTAATGTCGATTTTCCAGCCCAGAAGCTTGGCCGCCAGCCGGACGTTCTGCCCCTTTTTGCCGATGGCCAGCGATAGCTGGGTGTCGTCGACAATGACCTCGAGCTGCTTATCGTTCAGGTCGGCAATGCTGACGCGGCTCACCTTGGCCGGCTGCAGCGCCTTTTCGGCGAAGGTGGTCACTTCATCGCTGAACTCGATAATGTCAATCTTCTCGCCGCGCAGCTCGCGGATGATCGACTGCACGCGCATCCCCTTCATCCCGACGCAGGCGCCGACGGGGTCGACATCTTTGTCGCGCGACTGCACGGCAATCTTGGTACGCTCGCCGGCTTCGCGGGCGATGGCACGGATGATCACCGTGCTGTCGTAGATCTCCGGCACTTCGCTCTGGAAGAGGTTCTGCACCAGCTCCGGCGCGGCGCGGGAAACGATGACCTGCGGTCCGCGCGCGGCGCGATCAACGCGCAGCAGCACCACGCGGACACGCTCGCCGACAGCAAACTGCTCGAGGCGCGACTGCTCGCGGCGCGGCATGCGCGCTTCGGCTTTGCCGATGTCAAAAATGACGTCCTGCAGCTCGACGCGCTTCACCGTGGCGTTAAGCACTTCGCCCACGCGATGCGCGTATTCATTGAAGACCGTGTCGCGCTCCGCTTCGCGAACCTTCTGAAAGATGACCTGCTTGGCCATCTGGGCGGCTATGCGTCCCAGCACATCAGTAGGCTTGTAGTAGCGGATTTCGCCGCCGACTTCGACTTCGGGGGCCAGCTCGCGGGCCTGTTCCAGGGTGATCTGGTTGACCGGATCCTCGATCTGCTCCGGAGCCTCGACCACCGTTTTGTAGATGTAGGCGCGGATCTCTCCTGTGTCGCGATCCAGCTCAGCGCGCATGTTTTCCTGTGTCTTGTAGTACTTGCGCGTGGCGAGGGCGATGGCATCCTCCACCGCCGAAACCACGATCTGCGGATCGATGCCCTTGTCCCGGCTCAACGCCTCGATGCTGTCGTAAAGCACACTTGCCATTGGTTCACTCTCTTTTGTCCAGGGCACAGAGCGCACAGCTCAGCAGCACCCTGCCAGTTCAAAATTGCGGCGCCGGGTTCAGAACTCCGGCACCAGTTGAGCTTTCTCGATGTTGTGCAGCGCGATCTCTACTTCGCGCGCGGCGTTTGTTGGACCCTCAGCGGCACGTGCCAAGCTCTTCTTCTGCCGCGCCGCGCCCAGTTCCAGCCGTATCGACTTCTCGTTTACCTTTGTGAGCCTGCCCTGCCAGTGGCGGTTGCCCGAAACCGGCTCGAAAGTCTGCACCTTAGCCACCATGCCGCTGAAGCGCCGGAAATCCTCGACGCCGTGCAGTTTGCGATCCAGTCCGGGCGATGAAACCTCGAGCGTGTACTCAGATCCCGGGATCAGGTCCTCGACGTCCAGCACCGTTCCGAAGTCGCGGCTGAAGACCTCACAGTCTTCATGCGTGACACCGGCCAGCTTATCGGCTCCAAAGCCATCAGCGGCTGGAGTCTCGGCCAGCCTCCGCCGCTCGTCCGCGTTCTTCTCGATGAACACACGCAGCGTGCGGTGTTTCGCACCGCCATGGAATTCCAGATCGACGACGTCGAGGCCGTGTGAAGCGGCGACGCGCTGCGCCGTCGAGCGGATTTGTTCAGCATCAAATGCCATCTGGATTTGCCGGTTCCGCGCCCAAAAACAGAGCAAATAAAAAGTGGGCTTGCGCCCACTCATTTCCCCGGCCGGAATTTCGCACAGCCGGACAAACTCGTCTGCACTTATATTACGCCTCCGCCGGTTCGCTTTCAAATGCCCGCCGGCCTGTGGGATACTGCCCAGGAAAGCGAACAGGTGTATGGATACTTCGGCGGAAGTTCTAAATCCGTATGCGCGTTTTCTTGGCGGCCGCGACCCGCTCACAGTCCTGCGGGAGACGCCGGTGCGGCTGCAGGGTCTGACCCACGCCATCGGACCGGCGGGTGTGACGGTCGCGCCCGCGCCGGGCAAATGGACGGCCAGCGAAATCCTGTGTCACCTGGCCGATGTCGAGATCGCTTTCGGATTCAGGCTGCGGCAGATCCTGGCCGAAGACCACCACGTCATTCAGCCCTTCGATCAGGAAAGGTGGGCCGCGCCCTACAGCGGCATCGCCGCCGGTGAGGCGCTCTCGGCATTTTCCGCCCTGAGGCACTGGAATCTGCTGCTGATTGAGCACGCCCTGCCTTTGCAGGCGAGCCGGCCTGTTACCCATCCGGAGCGCGGGACCATGACCTTTCAAACCGTCGTGGAGACGATGGCCGGCCATGACCTGAACCACAAAGCGCAGCTGGAGCAAATCGCCGCGAAACTGCGCAATGCGAGCCGCCCAGCCGGCTGATCTCTGAACGCAACGCTCGGATTCGGCGTCTGTAGCAGCAGGGTCGAGACGCGTAACATGATCCAGAGGCGGGCATTGTTGATGCGAATTTCCGGGCTCAGGAATCGAATCACAGGCAAAGCGAGCATTGCCGTGGGGGCAGCGATTTGCTGCTCGGGAGCGCTGCTCCTGTCCGGGTGCGGTAAATTCTTTCCTCCATTGACCAGCGGCGGGGGGGGAGGCGGGGGCGGCTCGTCATCCGGCGACTACCTGTACATCGGGAATCAGGGCACCAATCCGCTGACGGTTGCCGGCTTCTCGCTGGCCAGCTCGGGGCTCAGCAGCATCTCCGGGTCAGCCTGGCAAGTGACCCTGCAGCCGACCGCGCTGGCGGTGACGACGGACAACGCGTTTCTCTACGTTGGGAGCGCGGCCGGTGGCATTTATGTCTACACCATCGGGTCGAACGGCTCCATCAGCCTCGGGAACAGCGGCGCGCCGGTGGCCACCGGAGTCGAACCCTCGGTCCTGCGCGTGGACAAAACTGGCAAGTGGCTGATCGGAGCTGATGCCTTCGCAGGAGAAGCGTATGTGTTTCAGATCGGCAGTGGAGGTTTGCTGACCTCGATCAGCTCCTCTTTTGTCACCTTGAATACGAGCACGCCATCGACGGATCTCGAGATTGCGCCCAGCGATTCGCTGGTGTTTGTTTCCTGCGGGACCGCGGGCATCTACACGCTGAGCTTCAACTCCAGCAACGGCGCGCTCTCCCAAGTGAACGGCGTGCTCTCGCCAAAGCAAAGTGCCGATGCCGATTACGGGATGGCAATCACGCCTTCAGGCAGCTATCTGATGGTCGCGGAAACGGGAATTGGGGCGGTACGCGTGCTGTCGGTTTCTTCAGGCGGCGGACTGAGCGAGATTTCCGGATCGCCTTTCAAGACTGCGACCGGGGCATATGCCGTCCTGGTGGACTCCAGCGGTAAGTACGCGTATGTGGCGAACCGCAGCAACGGCAATATCAGCGCATTCTCGATCGGAACCACTGGCGCTCTGACGGCCATCACCGGCTCCCCCTTCTCGACGGGAAGCAGTCCCTCGCAGATGGTTGAGGACAAGACCGACACCTACCTGGCAGTGGTGAATGCCGGGGGGAATCCCGATTTGCAGGTGTTTACGATCAGCAGTTCCACGGGAGCGCTGACCAGCTTTAAGACCGCGAGCACGGGAACTTCGCCCGCGAACGCTACGACCCTGGCGGCGACGCATTAGGAAATGCGCCGAGACGAACAATATGCATCTTGAATCGAGAATTCTCATTCTGCGCACGCCAGAGGAGGTCCAGCGCTTCCTCGGAGACATCGCGAATATTCCGAGGTGGGACCGTGGTGTCGCAAGTGCGAAACAGACGTCCGCAGGCCCGATGCAAGCCGGCTCAGAATTTGAAACCATTGCGCCGCCCGGAACGCGGGATGGCTCCGGCACCGAAGGACGCATGTCCTACCGCATAGCGCAAACCGGTCCCGACCATTGTGTCGTGGAGTTAACGAGCTCGAGCGGGAATGCCCGTTTTTTCCGTGAGGCACAATGGAACTTCGCTGTACAGCCGGTAGCGCAGGGATCAATGCTGACATGCTCGGCTGATTTCAAACTGCGCCGGCGCTACGTCTTTCTGGCCCCTGTCTTCTTCCTCATGAAAGGCGCTATTCGCGATGACCTGGAACGTCTGAAGCGGGTTCTGGAGGCCTAATGATTTCCCCAGCCAGACCACTTGGTGGGTTCCACTGCATCGAGGGTGCTATCCTGACGAGTTTTCGTCCCCAACGCGCATGAGCCAGCCAACGACGCCTGAACTTCCTCCGCTGAAAAACCAGATTACTTCCAGGCTCGACGTGAACAGCCCGCGCGGGCAGCAGAACGCGCAGAGCATGCGACAGCTGCTGGCGTCGATCGCCGCGCAGGAGGCAGAGGTGCGTCAGGGCGGGGGCGCAAAGGCCATTGAATCGCAGCACACGAAGAAACGGCTCACCGCGCGCGAGCGCGTTGCCTTGCTACTTGACCCCGGCACCGAGTTGTTTGAGCTGGGACTCTTTGCCGCCTTCGGCATGTATGAAGAGTGGGGCGGCGCACCCGCAGCCGGAACCATCACCGGGCTGGGCCGCGTCGCTGGGCGGCTCTGCATGATCATCGCCAACGACGCGACAGTGAAGGCGGGCGCGTTCTTCCCCATGACGCCGAAGAAGGTTCTGCGCGCGCAGCACATCGCGATGCAGAACCGGATTCCGACAATCTACCTGGTCGATTCGGCGGGGATCTTTTTGCCGCTGCAGGAGGACGTGTTCCCCGATCAGGACGACTTTGGGCGAATCTTCCGGAACAACGCGGTGATGTCCGCCAGCGGGATTCCGCAGATCACCGCGATTATGGGCATGTGCGTTGCGGGCGGCGCGTATTTGCCGGTCATGACCGATCAGGTGCTGATGACCGAGGGCAGCGGATTGTTCCTCGCCGGACCCGCGCTGGTGCAGGCCGCCATTGGGCAGAAATATTCGGCGGAGGAACTGGGCGGGGCGACGATGCACGCCGAAATCTCCGGCACAGTGGATTTCAAGGAGCCCAACGATCATCTGTGCATCGCGCGGCTGCGGTCGCTGGTGGGGCGATGGGGACATCCCCCGCGGGCGGCGTTCGACCGCACGGCCTTCGATCCGCAAAAGGATGCGCCGCGTTATGCAGCAAGCGACCTCTATGCGTTACTGGACTGCAATCCGGCAAAGGTCGCAACGAACACCTACGACATGCACGATGTGATCGCGCGCGTCGTCGATCGCAGCGAGTTTGAAGAGTATCGGCCCGGCTATGGGCGAACGCTGATCTGCGGCTATGGACGCATCGGCGGGTGGGCGGTGGGGATCGTCGCCAATCAGAAGCTTCCGCAGCCGCAGACGAGCCATACGGGCGAAAAGCGCGTGGAGTTCGGCGGTGTGATTTATGCGGAAAGCGCCGACAAGGCGGCGCGGTTCATCATGGACTGCAACCAGAACCTGGTGCCGCTGATTTTTCTGCACGACGTGAACGGGTTCATGGTGGGACGCGATGCGGAGTGGAGCGGGATCATTCGCTCCGGCGCGAAGATGGTGACCGCGGTGTCCAATTCCGTTGTGCCGAAGATTTCGGTGATCATCGGCGGCACGTTCGGCGCGGGCAATTACGCGATGTGCGGCAAAGCCTACGATCCGCGATTCATCTTTGCCTGGCCGAGCGCGCGATATGCGGTGATGAGCGGCGAGTCGGCGGCGAACACTCTGGTAGAGATTCGGATTCGTCAGCTGGAGCGGGACGGCCGCAAGCTGAGCGATCAGGAGAAGCAGGAACTGTTCGCGTCCACGAAGGCTACATACGATGCGCAGATGGACTGCCGGTACGCCGCCGCGCGGCTCTGGGTGGACGCGCTGATCGATCCGGCGCAGACCCGTGAGGCTCTGCTGGTGGCGCTCGAGGCAGCCGCCCTGAATCCCGACGTGCCGAAGTTCAATCCGGGCGTGCTGCAGACGTAGAGGTGCAAATCAGCGGGTTAGAGTAACACCCACCAGCGGGAAGAAGGTGAGCGGTCGAACTGCTATGCCGCCTCGACAACGAGCCGTTTCCCGAGAGCCCGAAGCGCCGCATCGATGCGATCGATTTTCGTGGCATGCCGCAGATCGGTCAGACGATTCACTTCCTGCTTCGTGGTCCCGATCCGCCGCGCCAGTTCGACGGGGCGAACATTCTGCCGAAGCATTTCGTTCAGGAGCAGCACCTTCGCCGCTACGCTCGGCGGCAACTGCACAACTGCCTGCCCCCGCTTTGGCGCGGACGGAGCCGGAACCGGTCGGCGATCCTCGAAATAGAAATCCATCGCAGACTCCAGCGCCTCCTTCGCCATCTCCAGTGCATGAGCGCGATCATTGCCCTGTGTGATTGCTTCGGGAATATCGGGGAATGTAACGAGGATAAATTTTCCGTCTTTCCGGAGATTCACCGGGAATTCCATATTGCTCCTTATTTGAGCCCGAGTTGCTTCTTGATGGCCCGAACGAGTCCCCTTCCTAAATCCTTGCTGTGCATGGGAAGAATCGAGGTACGTCCATTGAGGAAAACATGCAGATGAGAACCTTTGGCGGGGCTGAACGTCGCTCCCTGTTTTTCCAGCCAGCGTTTCAACTCGGCGCTCTTCATGCTTGCAGCGTAATCATTTTTGCTTACCTGGGCAATCGTGTCAACCAGTCTATGGCATACGCTGGTAATGTTGCATGCTCACGTTCGCAAGATAGCGGCACTCTGGCGATATGACTTCGGAGATGCCTCACAACACACCTTCCGATTCATACCAGCGGCGCCGGGGTATGCTCGACATATGCCCTCTTCAACAGCGGTGAAGCAGCGGAGTTCCGCGGGCGCGAAGCCGCGCAAAAAACGAGCCAGCCGCACCGGCTGGGGCGGATGGAAGGCGCTGGTGCCGTTTCTGGTTTGCTGCGCGTTGACTCCGTTCGCGGTGCAGGCTGCCAGTATTCTTGCGCTGGAGGGGCCAAAGGCGTTCGCGCTGCTCTATCCCTGGGTTGAAGTGGTGCGCAGCCCGGCTCTCCACGTCGCGCCGGCGTCCCTGGAGACCGTCTCCCAGTGGATCATGTATCTGCAGTTCCCGGTTTACGGCCTGCTGATGGCGCTGACGTTCCGCGCGGGCCGCTATCTGCGAGCCTTCACTGTTGGACTCCTTGCCCATTTCAGCGGACTCCTTCTCGTTGTCGTGCTGGCGTACATGGCGCAAAAGGGATAAATGCGAGCGGGAAGAACGGGACCGGGAAAGCAAGGCCGGCCATGAAGCACAGAATGCTGGCGCGAATGATCCTGACGCAGCTCCGGCTGCGCTTCCTCCTGGGGCTGATCGCGCTTACTCTGCTCTGCGCCGGACTGACGGTTCTGTTCCTGCTCACCTGGCATCGCCGGGGAGACACCTATGCGCTGGCTCTGGGCGCATTGCTCAGCTTTTTCGCTTCCGTGATCACGGCGATGGTGACGCTGACCTATCTGCACGTTTCGCGGCGATCGCTGGCGGCTGCAGAGGCGGCCATCGCGCTGCAGCGGGAGCAGTGGGAGGCGCGGATCACCGTCCAGCCGCGCTTCTGGATGGGGATTCACTCTGAAACCAGCGAGCGGTTCGCGCACCGGCCGATCACCGTCACCTACCGGCGCGACCGGCTGCAGGACGGGAAGCACTACTACGACTCGGCTGCCTGGCCGCCGATTGTGGTGGACGTCTGGAATGACGGCGAGCGGTCATTCCGCGTCGCGGGCTACCAGCTTTGGATCCGGCACGAGGAGAATCTGTCCATTGAGCGGCCGCTTTCCAGCTTCGTGGTCCCTCCCAACGAGCTGCGCACGTTTGAAGTAACCCGGGACCTGATCGCCCTCAGTGTCCGGCAGCGACATTTTGAGGAGCGCTACGAGCGCCCGCCGTGCGAAGAGAGCATAATCGGATTGCGGCTGCATTACTCCGACTGGCGCGATGACAACCGGTCAAGCCGCGACGATTTTTATCTCCTCCTTTCCCCACCGGTCGCAACGGAATTGCGCATCCAACGCATCGATCGCAATGTCCAGGAATCCTGATCGTTTCTTCTTTGTCCTGCTGACGCCGCTGATGGCGGCAGCTGTGCCTTCGCTCGCCTTTTGCGCGCTGGGGCTCCTGATGTGGACGCACAGGCTGTTTGGCGATCCACAAATGGTGCTGCACGTACCAGCCGAGAACCTGTGGGACCGCTGCTTTCTGCTGGAGGCGAACCTCATTCACTGGATCTCGCAGTGGAATGCCGTAGCCACGCTGGCTGCCACCGGCTTGTTCGTGTTCACGTTGCTGCGGCAGCGCTGGCGGTACTGGGCGGGGCTCGCGCTGATTCCTTACGGCGTGCTGCTCTGCGCCGACTTCACCATGCGCTGGCGTTACGCGATGCTCCCATGAACGACAAGGTCAAGATCATCGAGTGCCCCCGCGACGCGTGGCAGGGGCTGCCGAAGACGATTCCCAGCGAGATCAAGGCCGATTACCTCCGCACTCTGGTTGCGGCCGGCTTCCGGCACATCGACGCCGTGTCGTTTGTCTCGCCCAAAGCGGTGCCGCAGATGGCCGATTCGGAGCAGGTGCTGGAGTACATGGATCCTCCCGATGACGTGGAGGTCATCGGCATCGTCGTCAATCCCAGGGGGGCGGAGCGGGCAATCAAAACCGAGGCAGTGGCGACGCTCGGATTTCCCTATTCCATCTCACCCGAGTTTCTGCGGCGCAATCAGAACCAGACGCCTGAGGAGAGCCTGGATGCGCTGGAGGCCGTGGGACAGGCGGCCTTCCAGGCAGGGTTAGGCATGGTGGCCTATATCTCGATGGCCTTCGGGAACCCCTATGGCGATCCGTGGAGTGCCGACGAGGTCGTCGCGGCATGCGATCTGCTGGCCGACAGCGGCATCACGCAGATTTCGCTCGCCGACACGGTGGGCCTGGCGACAACCGACCAGGTTGCGGATACGGTGGGCGCGGTGCTCGAGTCGGTGGACCAGGGCACCGAAGTCGGAGTTCACCTGCATGCAGCGCCCGCCGATGTGGCGGCTAAGATCCGGGCAGCGTACCGCGTGGGGTGCCGCCGGTTCGACATGGCGGTTGGCGGATATGGGGGATGCCCGTTCGCTCAGGACGCGCTGGTCGGGAACATTGCCACGGAACTGGCCATTGGCGAGCTGAAGCGGCTGGGAGCGGATTTGCCACCGCTGGCGAGCCTCGATGGACTACGCTCAGCTGCCGGTGAGATTGAGCGGAAATACGGTCCGGCCGTTCAATAGGCTAGCGGCTGGCGTGCATGCCCGCCGGTGAGGTCTGTTCCTGGACAGGGCTGCTTTTCTGGCCGGATTTGCGGTAAACGCCGCCGCGCTTGCGCAGCAGGAACTGACGCCGGCACATGGAGCATTCCCAGGGATAGAAGCCGAAGGTGGGGAAGAGCTTCTGCCGCAAAAAACCACGGCGCGCGATCCGTGCCAGCTGCTCGCGACGGCAGTGGGGACAGGTCAACTTCGTCTTCATGGTGGCCCTCAAAAAACGGAAGATCAGCAAACGGGGAGTATCAACAAGCAAGTCCCGTAAGAGCGGACGAGGACTGCAGGGGAAACAAGGGCGTGCTGTTGGTATTTGTATCAATTCCAGCCTTCGATTGGCCAGAGCCCGAAAGAGCTATTTTTGCCGAGTGTTCCACAGGCAGAACCCCCGGGCAGCCGCAGGGCGCGGCGGGCCGGTCAGCCGCATGCCAGGTACACTAAAAGTGATGATTCCTACACTGGAATGGACTTCGGAAGGCGTCCGGTTCCTCGACCAGACGCGCTTGCCGCTGGAAGAGACGTACGTCCTCGCCACGGATTACGAGCAGGTTGCCGACGTCATTACGACCATGGTGGTGCGCGGCGCTCCGGCCATTGGCGTATCGGCGGCCATGGGCCTGGCACTGGGCGTGAAGAACAGCCAGGCGGCAACCGTCGCCGAGCTGAAGCCGGAGTTCGAGACGATGTGCCGGACCCTGGCGGCCACTCGGCCAACGGCGGTGAACCTGTTCTGGGCCATCGAGCGAATGAAGCATCTGTTCGATCGGCTGGCAGCGGAACGGGGCGCGACCGTGGAGGGGATCCGCGTGGCGCTGATCGATGAAGCCCAGCGGATGTACGACGAGGATATTGAGGCGTGCCGCAGGATGGGCGGAAACGGCGCTTCCCTGCTGCCGGAGGCGGGCGGCGTGCTGACCCACTGCAATGCCGGGGCGCTGGCAACGTGCGGATACGGGACGGCGCTGGGCGTGATCCGCTCGGCCGTGGAGCAGGGACGGCAGATCCATGTGTATGCCGACGAAACACGTCCTTTCCTGCAGGGAGCGCGGCTGACGGCGTGGGAGCTGATGCACGACGGCATCCCCACGACGGTGCTGTGCGACAACATGGCCGCCAGCCTGATGCGCCAGGGGAAGATCCGGGCGGTGATCGTTGGGGCGGACCGCATCGCAGCCAACGGTGATGTCGCCAACAAGATCGGCACCTACGGCGTGGCGGTGCTGGCGAAGGAGCATGGGATTCCCTTCCTGGTGGCGGCGCCGTGGTCGACCATCGACCTGAAGACGCCGACCGGGGATGCCATCCCCATCGAACAGCGTGCGGAGCGCGAAGTGACCCACCACGCCGGCAAGCAATTGACGCCGCATGGGGTTGGCATCGAGAACCCGGCCTTCGACGTGACCCCGGCGAAGTACGTGACGGCGATCATCACCGAGCGGGGGGTGCTGCGGGCCCCCTATAGCGAGAGCCTGCGGGAGCTGGAGACGGCGGCGGCAGGATAATCGCTCCCACCCTCCCTAAAACAGCAGGAAGGGTGGGACAGCCGCAAAAAATATGCCGGGTATGCGGCATCCATTTGCAAGATCACCGTTTGCTTTCGGCGGTCTGCGGCAAACGATTGACAGCCTGAAAAAAAGCGGCCGGATCAAAGTCCGCCGGTGGACGGCGCACGGCGGGATGGAGGCGGCGCCTGTTGCGCGGGCTGTGCGCGAAGCAGTGGTTCTGTCCGCGGAGAGCTGGCCCGCGGCATGCCTTGCCTTCGGCGGTGACATAGGAGCAGGGACGGTGGAGGACGCGGTCAGGATCGTGTCCGAAGCAGAAGCGTTTGCCGGGAATGGCGCGGGCGGGACAGGTGTGTCCTCCGCCCACAGGCGCGGTGCAGAAGCGAGGCATCAGGATTCCTCCGGAATGGAAAAAGCCCGCTCGCGGCGGGCTCTCTCGGTAAATTTCACTCTTAAGTTCAGAATATCGGATTCGGATCGATTTCTTCTCAGGATTGTTGGCGCGGAAACTGCGTGGAATCAGGGAGGACACGAAAGTAAGGGTTGACAGAAATGAGCCTTGGGGGGCGGAAGCGCTTCGACGCAACCTACAGCGGCTTGGCGTATTCATGCAGCCGCATGCCAAAGAAATCCGTGACGTGGCCGGTGGCGGCGTAGCCGTGGCGGGTATAGAAGCGGATGGCACGCTGCAGTGGCTCGGTGGTGTCGAGGGTGACGCGGGTGCAGCCGGCCTGGCGGAGTTGGTCTTCGGCGGCCTCGAGCAGAGCCGCGGCAACTCCGCTTCCCTGCCATCCAGGCGCGACGGCCATGCCGCGCAGGTGTCCGTCATGCGCGCTGCAGGAGATGGTGCCAACGATTTCTCCTGCTCGTTCGGCAACCAGCACGGTCATTTGAGACATGCGGCGAAGGAGCGAAGCGGGCACGGTGTCGGCGAAGGCGCCTGGCGTGTAGGCGTCACGATACGGTGCGAAGGCTGCGGCCAGGCAGGCGAGAATCCCGCTCGCATCGCGCTCGTCGGCGATGCGGATGCGGAAGGCAGGATCGCCTGTTTGCGGCACCATGGAGGTCAGCGTAGCAAAGAGCCGGTCATTGCAGCGCCTGCGCTCAGATCAGCGGTTTGGCCGGTATGCCCCGGCAGGTGATACGCGAGCTTGCAGGTGCTTGCGGCATGCCCTCGCCGGGCTCAATCGAAGATCAACGACTTGCCGCATCCCCTCCCGATCAAGCCGCAGGCATGCAGAGGCTTGCCGCATGCCTTCCCCACTTTCTGCAGGAGCAAATGCCAGAGGCCGCCGCGGCGTGATCGATCGTAATCTGCTCCGGTTTGGACGAACCGTCGGCGCTCGCAGTCTGCGGCTAAACTGGGACTATGGCGCACCTTCAGGATCAGCTGGACGCGATTACAGCCAACACCCGCAACCTTGTGCAACCGGAGCGGCTGGCGATCGGCGAGCGCGGCGTGGAGGAGCTCCTCCATTCCGGCATCGAGGAACGGATTCTGCCGGTGGGCGCGACGGCTCCGGAGTTTGAGCTGCCGGACTTCTCGGGGCGGAAGGTGCGGTCGGCCGACTTGCTGGCGCTGGGGCCGGTGATTGTGAACTTCTTCCGCGGACGCTGGTGTCCGTACTGCGTGACGGAGCTGGAGGCGTGGCGGGACCTGTATCCTGCGCTGCGCGAGCGGGGCGCGCTGGTGGTCGGCATCTCGCCGCAGACGCAGCGGCAATCGGACTTCACGGCAACGCAGCATTCGATTCCCTTCCCTCTGCTGGTGGATACGGGTTGTGCGGTGGCGGAGAAGTTCGGGCTGGTGTGGACCATGCCCGAGTATCTGCAGAAGTATTCGCTGAGCATTCTGGTGAATGTTCCGTTCGTGAATGGCGAGAGTAGCTGGCGGCTTCCGCTGCCGGCGACCTATGTGCTGGGGCAGGACGGGAAGGTTCTGTACGCGGAGGGGCATGCGGATTTCCGTGTGCGTCCGGAGCCCGAAGAGGTGCTGCGGGTGCTGCCGGCGTTTGCACGGTCGGAGTGATTGACGCCGGGGCTGAAGCCCGGTTTTCTGTTGCGGCTGTGTTCCACGGCCTGGAAGGCCGTGGCTTCTACCGCAGACTCGCTGCCGCGAGTCGCGCTGCGCGCACAGGGGCTAAAGCCCTGCACATTCGCGAATCATATGGCACGGCTAAAGCCATGCCCTCTCCAAACAAAGGAGTGGTTCGCGCGATTCCATGTCTCCAAAGCCGGGAGATATCGGGCACCCGGTTTCGTTGCTGATCAACCCAGGGGCAGGAAGTACTGCGTGCCGTGAACGGGTTCGCTGAGGCGTTTGAGGAGGGCCTGCAGGTCGCGGTTGTTGTGGACGAAGTCGATGTCGCTGGTGTTGACGACGAGGAGATCGCTGGCGCTGTAGTGGAAGAAGTAGTGCTCGTAGGCGGCCGACACCTGCTCGATGTACTTGTCGCTGATGGCGCGCTCGCCGGGGACGCCCTTGCGTTTGAGACGCTGTTTGAGAACGTCGGGACTGGCCTGGAGGTAGATCACCAGTTCGGGCGTGGGGATATCGCCCCGGAAGAGCTGGTAGTAGCGGTTGTAGAGCGCCAGCTCGGCGTCGGTGAGATTGATGTAGGCGAAGATCTTGTCCTTCTCGAAGAGATAGTCGGAAACGATGGGGAAGGTGAAGTCGCCGAGGCCAAGCATCTGCTCGTGGCGCTCCATGAGGAACCACATCTGGGTGGCGAAGGCCATGCCGGGCTCGCCTTTGTAGAAGCGGTCGAGGAAGGGATTGTCTTCGGGTTCGGAAAGGCGGCGAGCGTGAAGGGTCTCGGAAAGCACGTTGGCCAGCGTCGATTTGCCGGCCCGAATGGGACCCTCGACGGCGATAAAGTGCGGCTGTTCGAAGAGCTTGGCCATCGTGCAAAAGCCTTCAGCGAAGGAAATACGAACATACCACACGGAACTGATATGCCAGCCGATCCGTACACTAACAGTCAATGATTGGTGCTATCGCTGCAGGATCGACCGCCGCTGCTCTCGTTCTTGGGGGCTGCGCGTATGCGGCTCTTTGGCCGGAGTCGCAGATCTTCGGGCGCGTGCTGGTCGCGGGCACGAATCCGGCTGAATTTGCGCTGACGTTTGACGATGGGCCGAACGATCCGTGGACGCTGCGGCTGCTGGAGACACTGGCGGCGCAGAATGTGCGGGCTACGTTTTTTCTCATTGGGGAGTTTGTGCGCGAGCGGCCGGCGATCGCACGGGAGATCCTGGCCGCCGGACATCTGATCGGCAATCACACGACCACGCATCCGTGGCTGCCGCTGAAGAGCCCACGGCAGGTGCGGAACGAACTGGCGTTCTGCAACGCGATCATCGAGGAGGCTACCGGGCAGCGGGTGCGATTCTTTCGGCCGCCGCACGGTGCGCGTCGTCCGGATGTGCTGCGGGCTGCGCGGGAAATGGGGTTGACGCCGGTGCTGTGGAATGTGGTGG
>DATGJK010000565.1:0-4415 GCA_035295245.1 Acidobacteriaceae bacterium | reverse complement strand
ATTATAGACTTTTGGTTACCTCCGGCCGTCATCCGCCAGGGCTGAAGAATCGCCCCCGGCACCCCCCGCCCTCAGTCCTGAAGCTGCTCATTCTCAAGGACCTTGCGCCCGAGATTCGCATCCCACTGAAGGAGATGAACTACCCCGTTGCCACCATCGGCACGGCCATCGCTGTCGGTGCCGGATTCGTGCTGTACGGCATCGCCGCCGCGATCATCCGCCAGGGCAACAGAGAGCAGCGCGAGCAGTACATGCGCCGCGTCAACGCCCGCCTGGTCCTCACCATCGCCGTCGTCGCGGCCATCATTCTCCTCTGGGCGCGCCTCCTGCCCAACAAGGGAACCTTCTTCGGCCTGCTCGGCGCCGGCCTCGCCGTCGCCCTGAAGGAACCGCTGCTCAGCATTGCCGGGAGGCTCTCCATTTGGCTCGGTCACCTGTACCGCGTCGGCGATCGCATCGAGTTCCAGGGAATGGGCGGCGACGTCATCAACATCGGCATCTTCTACACGCGCATGCTCGAAATCGGCAACTGGATCCACGGCGACCAGGCCACCGGCCGCATCGTGCAGTTCCCCAACTCCGCCGTCTATCAAAACTCCGTCTACAACTACACCCAGAACTTCTCCTTCATCTGGGACGAACTCACCCTGCCCGTCACCTATGCGAGCGACGTCTCCGCCGCGACCGGCATCCTGGTGCAAACCGGCCAGGAGTACACGCGCGATTTCCTCTCGAGCGCCCAGGGAGAGCTGGATAAGCTGCGCTCCGAGGCGGTCGTCCCCGATCTCAATCTGGAACCGACGGTGTTCACCAGGGTGACGTCCAACTACGTCGAGCTGACCATGCGTTACCTCGTCGAACCCAGAAAACGCCGCCAGGCCAGCTCCTGGCTCTACCAGCGCATTTTCGAAAAAGTCCGTGACAAGGAGAACATCAGCATTGGCTCGGACACCATGGACCTGACCGTCCACGGCCCCGGCAAGAAGGAAGCGCCGGAAACCGCTGAATTGCCCGCCGACGTCCAGCAGGCGATCCCGCCCGCTCGCAAACCCGCAGCCTAAGCGAATTCCGCCCCAATCTCCACCGCAATCCGCCCCGCCTCTTCGCACGCGGCGCGGCTCACGTCGCGATGCGTGACAAAGCGCACCTTGTCCCGCCCCACGCTGCCCGCCAGCACGCCGCGCTTCTGCAGCGCCGTCACAAATTCCTCCGCGGCATTCGTCCGCCGTATCCGGAAGATCACGATGTTCGTCTGCACGCCATCCGGATCGAGGTCGATGCCCGGCGACTTTGCCAGCGTCTGTGCCATTAAGCGCGCGTTCGCATGATCCTCGGTAAGCCGCTGCGGACCTTCATCCAACGCGATCAGTCCGGCAGCCGCCAGAATCCCCGCCTGCCGCATCCCCCCGCCCAGTCCCTTGCGGATGATCCTCGCGCGATCCATCGCCTCCGCCGATCCCACCAGCATCGATCCCACCGGCGCGCCCAGCCCCTTCGAGAGGCAGAACATCACCGTATCGAATCCGCGCGTCAGTTCCTGCACGCCAATTCCCAGCGCCACCGAAGCATTAAAGACCCGCGCCCCATCGAGGTGCAGCGCGATGCCACGCTTTTTCGCCCCCGCCCAGATCTCCTCCATGACCGGCAGCGGTGTCACCGAGCCGCCCGCCATGTTGTGCGTGTTCTCGAGCGCGATCAGCCCCGTCTGCGCCCGGTGATAGTGCTTGCCCGTGATGTGCGGCTCGATTTCCGCCCAGGTCAGAACCCCGCGCTCCGTCGGCAGCGTGCGCAATTGGCATCCGGAGAACGCCGACGCCATGGCCATCTCCCACTCCACGATGTGCGCTCGCGCCTCGCAGATCACCTCCTGGCCGTGCTGCGTGTGCAGCCGGATCGCTGTCTGATTCCCCATCGTGCCGCTGGGCAGAAACAGCGCCGCCTCGCGTCTAAAGATTTCCGCCGCCCGCGCTTCCAGCCGGTTGATCGTCGGATCTTCCATGTACACGTCGTCGCCCACGTCCGCCGCAGCCATGGCGGCGCGCATTGCGGGCGTCGGCTTCGTCACCGTATCGCTGCGCAGGTCGATCGTCTCAACCGCCCCGGCAGCAGCGGAAACAGGCTCAGCAAAAGCAGCAGTTCTGGAAGGCATGTTGTTCCATCGAATATGGCTCTCTAAATTTCGCTATCACCTTTTCGCTATCAGCTTCCCGCTAGCAGCTTTTCGCTAACAGCTTTTCGCTAACACGCTAACAGCTTCTCGCTGCTCTCACGCCGCTTCCTCCGCCAGGAACCGCGCAAAAACCTCATTCGACAACAACCGCCCCCGCGGCGTCAGAGCGACCCGATCCCCTTCGCGAAAGCTCACCAGCCGTTCCTCTTCGAGTTCGCGGACAATCTCCAGCGAGCCCCGTACTGCCCCCTCGTAGAACTCCCTTCGCAATCCGCCCAGGCTGACGCCGCCATTCAGCCGCAGCCCCAGAAACCACGCCTCCTCCATCTCCTCCTGCTGGCTCAGGCGCTTCGGATCGCCCCATCCTGCCCCCTGCAGATAGGGCTCCAGTTCGTCCGTCGTGCTGAAGCGCAGCGCGCCGCCGGTCCGCAACCGCAGCATCGAATGCGCATCGACGCCCACACCCAGATACGGCTGCCGCCGCCAGTACTTCAGGTTGTGCTGCGACTCGTGCCCGTTGCGCGCGAAGTTCGAGATCTCATACTGCGCCAGCCCGTGTCCGGCCAGAAAACCGATCGCCTCCGAATACAAATCCGCGATCAAATCCTCCGGCGGCACCTCATGCGCGTGATAGCGGCCCCCCGCCACCAGCAGTTCCCGCCCCAGCCGCGAGTCGTCATCCACCTCGAGCATGTACACGCTGGCGTGCCCCACGCCCGACTCCGCCAGCACGTGCAGCGATTCGTACCACGAGTCCATCGTCTGCCCAGGAAGACCGGCGATCAGATCCACGCTGATCTTCTCGATCCCCGCGCTCCGCACGCGGCCGATATCGTCAAGCGCCAGCGCGCGTGTGTGCAGGCGGCCCGTGCTGCGCGCTTCGCGATCCACAAAGCTCTGGACGCCGAAGCTGATGCGATTCACGCCGCACTCCACCAGCGCGTCGAGAACGGCAGGATCCAGCTGGCCCGGCGCGCACTCCACCGTAATCTCCGCCGTCGGCATCACCGCAAATTCCCGGCGCAGCGCCGTGAACAGCCGCCGGAACAGCTCCGGGGCCAGCAGCGAAGGCGTGCCTCCTCCGAAGTAGATCGTGTCCACCGCATTCGGCGCCTCCGCGCCCCAGATCTCCGCCTGCACACGCGTTCTGCGCAGATCCTCCTCGAGCCGGCCGACGTAACGTTCGTGGTACGAAGCAGGGAAAACGCCCGAGGCAAAATTACAGTACGTACATTTTGAGCGGCAGAAGGGAACGGACAGGTAGAGTCCGAGCTTTTCCATACACTTCTATTCTCCCACTCCGGAATAACCGAGCAAACTGTCCCCCAGTACGGGACTACATCCCGTTAAGGGGGACGCGCCCGAAGCGCGATCCACAGCCCGCGTGCCTCCTCCGCAACTTCTCGCGCCCACTTGCGTTCATTTCCCCAGAGACGGCAAGCGGTTCCGAGGTTCGAAAGAAGTTCGAAGCGGAACCCGAGGAGGTCTCAGATGAAAAACATCGTTCGCGCACTTGCCCTTACCGGAATTTTAGGTGCAGCCGCCGCTGCGGCTCAGGCTCAGGTCGGCATCGCCGTTGGCGTCCGTACCGCCCCGGTTGTCGCCGGCGTTGAAGTGGGTGCTTACCCCGGCGATGGATACGTTTGGCAGCCGGGCTACTATGTCGGATCGGTCTGGTATCCGGGACAGTGGGTCTACGCCGGCTACGCTCCGCGCTACTACGGCGGCTATCGCGTGTATGACCACGACGACTACTACCGCCGCTACGATCGCGATGACCACCGCTTCCGCGACCGCGACGACTACCGTCACGAGGACCATGACCGCGGCGAGCATCGCGGATGGGACCGCCACTAAGCGCGTACTGGGTTAACGGGGCGTGCCTCCCCGGCCACGCCCTCCACGCACCCGTTGAAAGCTCCCCGCTTCCGGGTGCGTTTCCCTTTTCAGGCTCGCTTTTCGCCCCATCGAAAACCCGCCCCCGGCCATCTCCTTCGCGCTACCATCAACTTCGGGCTCCTGGAACCAGGCGCACACGCACTGCGTATCCCGGGTGAGAGCACTCCGGAGGCGTCCATGGCCGGTCTCATTGGCGTTGGAATCTATTTCCTGCCCTCGCTCATCGCCGTAGCACGGCATACCCACAACGCGACGGGCATCTTCCTGTTCAACTTGTTCCTCGGCTGGACGGGCATCGGCTGGATCATCGCCCTGCTGGTGGCCATCTGCTCGTCTCCTTACTACT
>DATGJK010000564.1:0-21225 GCA_035295245.1 Acidobacteriaceae bacterium | reverse complement strand
GAACCGAAAAGATGTGCGGTCCGGTGCAGGGTCAGGTTCCCGCTTCTTCAAGGCTGAGGCGTACGGCTGGGTACTCCGATCTTACCCGCGTGACAAAGCTCGCAGATTCATGCCGATCCATTTCCAGGCACTGCATCTTCGCAAACGTGCGGCCCAAGTCGCGCGGCGCGGTCTCAATCCAGCGCAGGCGATCCGGTGTATCGGCGCGCGATGAATCCAGCGACTCCGCCGCGATCTGGCCGACGGCCCGCATGGTCTTCACTGCATGTCCATCCACGCTCCAGCAGAGCAGGGAAGTATCGCTCTCCAGCGGCGGCGGCTCAACCAGAACCACAGCGCCACGTTCGGTCAGAGTCTCCATCTCTCGCTGGATGCTCGATGAGGAATGCAACAGGACATCCGGCTGGAATCCACGGTCGATGCACCGGCGCACACAGGCTGCTGGATCAGCCTGCAGCCCGACCGACACGGGCCGCTTCTGTCGTACCTCGTTCTTCAGGATGCGCAGAGCCTCATCGAGCGTGCCCACAACAAAGTCGCACAGCCCAGCGCGCATCCCGTCGCGCAGCGTTTCGCCATCAGCATCCACCCACAGCGAGGCCGCACCGGCAATCGTGCCCGCGACAGTGGCCGACAAGCCGTCGCTCCCAGCGCTCAGCAGCACTTTGCCCGCCAGCGAACCGGCAAGCCTGTCGCGCGCCGCTCGGCTAAGCGTCGAATATTGACGATAAATTCGGGGGAGTTCCGGAAGAGACATGGCCAGAGACATTCTGCCATGCCGCGCCCTACCAGCTTGAATACGGCTGCCCGTTCGAGCCTACCGCGTCCGAGCCGCTGTGCACGTCAGTCACTCCCGGTTCCGACTGATCGACGTCCTGATACGTATCGTCGGTCGCGGTTTGCCATGTCTCGCGGCTGTGCGTCATGGGATCGACAGGAATGCTCTTCAGATATCCCGACTGCACTAAATCGTCGAGAGACTGCGGCGCCTTGTTCTTGTCCATCGTGTAGGAATCGATGGCATCGCGCATCACGTGCAGGTCTTCCTTCAGCGCGGCTTCCTTCGCATTCTGCACCGCGGCGGTGAACCGCGGGATTGCCACCATGGCAAGCACCGCGATGATCGCCATCACGATCATCAGCTCCACCAGCGTGAAGCCGCTTTCACCCTTTCGAGTTGTTCTCACTCGCAGCAATCTTCTACCGATCTACCAGTCCGAATATTTCGTTCCGTCCAGAGCCGTCCCGTCGGACTTCGAAAAGACGTCAAATACATTCTGTCCGCCCCATGAATCGGCGGTTGGATCATCCTGCATCGAACGCAATCCCCAGTCATCCTTACCGGTCATCGGGTCAACGGGAATCCGCCGCAGGAACTTCACTTTCTTCCCCTGAACATCCACACCATCCACCAGCGTCTGCAGATCCGGCGGATAATTGTAGCTGTCCATCTTGGTCATGAAGGCGTGCCGGTCGGCAGCATCCTTGTAGGCGTCGATGGCCGCCCGCATCTCCCACAGGTCATAGTGCAGCTCGCGTTCCTTCTGCCGCTTCACCTGGAAGCGTGCGATCGGCACCGCAGCCGACGCCAAAATGGCCAGAATGGCGCAGGTGACGATCAGCTCCACCAGGGTCAGGCCCTGTTCGCCAGACCTTTGTATGTCCCGTGTTTTCCTCAGCTTGAACATCAAAAAAGTTGCCGAATTTCACCGGGAGACCGGCCACTCGCTACCGGCTGCCGGCCACTGGCTGTGAGCTCACTGGACATGCACGACGGCCTGCGAGCCCGCACCCGGCAGCACCTGCTGCTGGCTATTCCGTATGACCGGCCGCGTGACCGCTACGGTAGCATCTCCGGGAGCCTTAGCCTTGAAAGTAAGGACGCACAGCATGCCCGATCCGCTCACGCCTTTAGTCCCGGGCGGCCGCGAAACGGCAATGGCGGCGCTGCCACTCCCGTCATCCCGGTGTGCCAAAGCCACCGCCTGACCATCCCGTCCCAGCAGGTTGACATCGGTTTTCGTGTCGCTTTGGACATCCACCAGAGTCAGCTTCGAGCTGTCATACTGCAGTTCCATGGGCACGGCAAACACATCACGCGCTCCGGACAGATTCACCGCCATTTGGAAGGTCGAGCCCACCTTCTGCGTCGATTGCGGCGGCGCTACTTCCAGACTGATCGGAGGTCCCTGGTTAGCGTTCTGCTGCATCTGCGCGAGCGCATTGTTCGCCGCCTCCGGAGCACTGACCGGCGGCGTTGCCGGCGTGACCGACTGCGGGGCCTGCGTTCCGCCTGGGCGCGCGCCCGCGGGCGCCGAGATAGGCTCCAGCGTGGCCATCGGCCGCACTTCGACGCTGTTGAAGGTCCCGGAATCGATCTCCTGCACGTTCTCCGGCGTAATCAGTTCGCGCCTCACAATGTGGGGAACCATCAGGAAGACAATTTCGTCTTCCGTCGTCTGATTCTGCTGCGTGCTGAACAGGTACTTGATCAGCGGAAGTTCCGCCAGGCCCGGCGTGCCACTGATCGTCAGCGTTTTCTGACGCTGCAGGATGCCGCCCAGCAGATTGGCCTCGCCGTCCTTCAGATCAATCGTCTGATCCACTTTGCGCTGGGTAATGATGGGTTCGGTGATGCCGCCAATATTGCTGCTTCCGTTGGTTGCCGAGACCTCGATCGAGCTCTTCAGCGATACGCTGCCGTCGGTGTGGATGGTCGGTTTCATGTCGAGAATCACGCCGACGTCGAGATACGTGAACTGTGTGTTCACCAGCGAGCTCACAATCGCTGTCGCCGCGCCCGTTTGATAGGAACCGGTTGCGACCGGAATCTTTTCGCCGATCGTCAGCTTCGCCTCCTGGCCATCGGACGCGCGAATCTGCGGATTCTGGATGATGCGCGAGTGCGTATCCGTCAGCAGCAGGTTGACGGCGGCTTGCCCGATCGTTACCGCAAAATTCGTAGAGTTCAGGTGCGCCAGGTTGTTCAGTGTGAGGCTGCTGGTGGTCGTTGAAGTGGCATTGGTGCCGTTGCCGTTGTTGTTATTGTTGCTGCTGCTGCTATTGTTCAGATTCGCGTTTGACGGCTGAAAGTTGATGCTTGCCGTCTGCGGCAGCTGCACGCCGATATTGCGCAGCAGATCGCGGCTCACCTCCAGAACCGCGACATCGATCACCACTTCGGGTCTCGCCTTATCCAGATCACCGATCAGCTTATGCGCCAGCATGATCTCGTCCGGCGTGCCCCGCATGACGATGGCGTTCTGCCCGGCAACTCCGTTGATTCTTGCCGTCTGAAAGAGGTTTCGCAGCACCTGCTGCACTTCGGTGAAATCGTTCTGCTGGGCCACATTGTGGAGATAGAACGTCTCAACAGCCTGCTGATCCAGTTCGGTGTGTTTGCTGCGCGAGTTCTCCGCCACAAAAACTGTGTTCGAGGTGACCGGGCGCCAGAAGGTTCCTGACACGGTCGCCACGATACGCAGCGCGTCATAGTAGGTCACGTTGTTCAGGTCCACCTGAATACGCTTCGAGCTGTACGCCGGATCGAACAGCACATTGATGCCGGCCGCCTTGCACACAGCCTGATAAACGACCCGGCTGTCCTCCACCATGTGCAGGGTCAGCGGCTCGTTGACCAGCGGCTTCAGCTGCACCGGAGGAGCCAGCTCTTCCATCGCTTCATCGGAGGTCCTGGGCGCGTTCTGCGGCGCCGGCGTGCCCTCGTTCAGCTTCTGCTTGGTCGCCTGGATATCCTCGGAGGCCAGTTCGTTGCTGGGGTCGATTTCGAGCGCGCGAAGAAATTCCGTCAACGCAGCTGTGTAGTTTCCCTCGTCGCGCAGGTGCTCCCCGCGCTCCACGTGCAGCGATGCCGCGGGGAATCGCAGCCGCTCGTATGACACTTTATATTTCTCGTCCGTCGGCTTGATCTGATACGCGCGGAAATATGCCTCGTAGGCGCCGAGTATGTCGTCTTTCGCCTCGGCCGTCTGTCCCTGCTTGTAGAAATGTTTTGCAGACTGCGCATTCGCTTCTGGAAGCGATACGAGAATCACGGCAAGAAAAGCCCAAACAAAACTACGCTTCATGCAGCTCCATCTTGGCGGTGAATTGTGCGGCCGGTTCGAATGCGAACTGTCTCCAGTGAGAGCCGGGCGCGCGACCCGTATAGTATCGCACTGCGTCATATGCTGTTGGCCCCTTGCACGCCGAGCCGCCGGAACCTTCCCCGCGGCTTTGCGCGACCATATAGGATGAAAACTTAACGGTTCTGCCATGGCCCGCCCGTCCACGCATCAGACCAAACCGAACCCGCCGAAGGAGAGGCCGCGCGATCCCGTGGCGTCCGGCACGCGCGACGCCGCCGTGAATCGCACCGCCGGGCACAACTATTTCCTTCTGGAAAAATACGAGGCCGGCCTCGCGCTGCGGGGCACCGAGGTTAAATCGATCCGAGAAGGCAAAGCCAATCTCAGGGATGCGTACGGCATCGTCCGAGATGGCGAGGCTTTCCTTCTGAATGCGCACATCGGCCCCTATTCCCACGGCAGCTACGCGAATCACGACGCGTTGCGCACCCGCAAATTGCTGCTGCACCAGGAAGAAATCCGAAAACTCACCGGAAAGACGCAGCAAAAAGGACTAACGCTCATCCCGACCCGGCTTTATTTCCGCAACGGACGGGTGAAATGCGAACTTGCCATCGCCCGGGGCAAGCAGGACTGGGACAAGCGCGAAACTGAACGGCGCCGCGAAGCCGATCGCGAAGCCCGGGCGGCCATTGCGAGAAGCAAGAAGTCCTGAAAGTTGTACAACAATGTTGTACAATAATCTTTATGTCGGAGACTGTCACCGCAGCCTACGCCAAAGCAAATCTTCCCAAACTCCTTAAACAGGCGGAGAAGGGCAAAACGATTGTGGTTTCACGCTACCGCAAGCCGATCGCAATGATCGCGCCCGCGCCCCAGCCCCTTCGGCGTACACGTCAGCTAGGCACAGGCAAAGGACGCATCCGCATCCTTGACCCGCACTGGGCTGATCCGATGACAGACGCAGAAGTGGAGCAGTTGCTGGAGGATCGTCATTAGGGTCCTGCTGGACACGCAGGCGCTGATTGTCGCTTACAGCGGTCTCCTGCCTCGCAAACTCGAATCAGCGATCGTGGGTCCGGAACACGAATGGGTGCTCAGTGCGGCGTCACTGGCTGAAATCGGAGTGAAGAATTCGATTGGTAAGCTGGACATGCCCGCGGCAGAAGCACAACGTGCCGTACGTGACCTCGAAGTGAGTGTCCTGCCGTTTGAGGCCCAGCATGCATTTCGCATGTTCTCGCTCCCCCAGCATCATCGCGATCCCTTCGACCGCATGATCCTTGCGACGGCGCTCGTGGAGAAATTGCCGATCGTCACCAGCGACCGCATCTTCCACCGGTATCCCGGGATCAAAGTAATCTGGTAACGCCCACTCATCATGAAAACTGAAATCCTCCTGAACTCCCCGTCTGCGCTCTCAACCGAACTGCTGGCCGTGTTCGCCGCCGATGCGTCCACCAGCAAATCCGCTGAACCCCAACCGGATATCCGCCTTCTGACCGCCGACCCCGCTCTGCAGAATGCTGCGCAATCCGTTCTCACCAGCGGGGAATTCAAGGCGGACTCTTGTGAAACCGTGCTTCTCCACACGCCCGGAGAGCTTTCGGCAAAGCGCCTGCTTATCATTGGCTTGGGCAGACAATCGAAAGTTACTCTTCAGGAGATTCGGAAGGCTGCGGGCACAGCGGTGCGCTATGGGAAACCCCGTTGCCTGCGCGACCTCACCATCGCCGTTCCGGTTTCCGAGGGGCTCGACCCCAGCTTCGTCGTCCGTGCCATCGCCGAAGGGGCCATCCTCGCCGACTTCGATTCCGACACCTACCGCTCCGGCCGCAAAGACCGCAGCATTCAGTCTCTCCAGATCGCCTTGCCGCCCGGAGCCGACGGCTCCGCCTGCGAATCTGCCCTCCGCGAAGGCACCATCATCGCCGAATCCCAGAACTTCGCGCGCGCTCTGGTCAACGAACCCGGCAACCGGCTGACGCCCACGATCCTCGGCCAGCGCGCCGCCGCGATGTGCCGTGAGTTCGGCCTCGCCTGCGAGGTGCACTCTACCGAAAAACTGCGCGAACTGAAGATGGGCGCCTTCCTCAGCGTCGCGCAGGGTTCCGACGAGCCGCCTGCGCTGATCGTGATGCGGTATGAGCCGAAGGGTGCGGCCGCTGATGGCCCGGTCCTTGGCCTGGTGGGCAAGGGGATCACCTTTGATACAGGCGGCATCTCCATCAAGCCCGCGGACAACATGGAAAAGATGAAGTACGACATGGCCGGAGGAGCGATGATGATCGCCGCCATGCGTGCCATTGCCCAGCTTCAGCCGAAAGTCCGCGTCATCGGCATTGTGTGTTCCGCGGAAAACATGCCATCGGGTAAGGCTCAGAAGCCCGGCGACGTGCAGATCGCCATGCCGGCCGCCGACGACAAGCCTGGTAAATCCATCGAGATCATCAATACCGACGCTGAAGGCCGCCTTGTTCTTGCCGACGGCCTCACCTATGCGAAGCGCCTCGGAGCCACGCACCTGATCAATGCCGCCACGCTGACTGGAGCCATCGGCGTTGCTCTCGGCATGATCAACGGCGGCGGCTTCTCCAATGACGAGGATGCCTGGTCCCGCTTCACCGCCGGCCTTCAGATCACCGGCGAGCGCTTCTGGCGCATGCCGGTCGAGGATGACTACCGCGAGCTGATCAAGTCACAGATCGCCGACATCAAGAACACCGGCGGACGCTACGGCGGAGCCATCACCGCAGCCATGTTCCTCAAAGAATTTGTCGAGGACACGCCCTGGATTCACCTGGACATTGCCGGCGTCTCCTGGAGCGACGATGCGAAAGCGTGGCTCGCCTCCGGCCCCACGGGAACAGGCGTTCGCAGTGTGATCGAGTGGGTCCGCAGCTACTCCAGCTAAGGCCGTTGTTGCCCGCCGGATTCTCAGGCTGCGCGTCTGCTCTCCTGCTTCTCTAAAGTCTCGATAATGGTGTGGCTGAACGCAGGGATGTCGTCGGGCTTGCGGCTGGTGATGAACTGCCCATCGTGCACCACCTCTTTATCGACCCAGTTGGCTCCCGCATTCCGCAGATCTGTCTGCAGAGATGGCCATGAGGTGAAGGTCTTCCCGCGTACCGCATCCGCCTCGATCAGAGTCCAGGGCCCATGGCAGATCGCGGCGACCAGCTTGCCGCTCGAGACGAAGGCCTTCACGAACTTTACAGCCCTGGGGTCCATCCTCAGGTGGTCCGGATTCATGACTCCACCCGGCAGCACGAGCGCGTCGTACTCTTCCGGACGCGCCTCATCGAGCGTCTTATCCACCCGAACCTTATCGCCCCATTCCTTCATGTTCCAGCCTCTGATCTCTCCAGGCTTTGGCGAGATGATTTCAGTCTCAATCTCCGCTTCCTGCAGCGCCTTCTTCGGCCCCAGCAGCTCCGACTGTTCAAATCCATCCGTCGCCAGAATTGCAACTTTCTTCCCCCGCAGGTTCTGTGCCATTACCGCATCCTCCATTGATTCGCTGTCTACAGGCTTAGAACGGCTGTCGACGCGCGGCGTTGCCATTTTTGCGGTAGGACGACAAAGGGCAAAATTCTCGGAAATGTAACGTTTCGCATGTACATTTCCGCTTGAATGCAGTCCCGAAAAAAGATTCGCTTATGGAGGGTATCCATGACCAGGAAGTTGACGGCCGCACTCGCAGCGGTCGCAGTAATGGGCGCGTTGACCGCTTGCAAGTCCTCAGGCACGAACGAAAATGTCAATCTATTGGGCGCGGGCAGCACCTTTATCAACCCCGTCATGACGCGCTGGACCGCCGACTTCTCGCAACAGCACCCGAACGTCCGCATCAATTACCAGTCCGTTGGCTCCGGAGCCGGCATTCAGCAGGTCAAAGCCGGAACGGTAGATTTCGGCGCATCCGACGCCCCGCTCACCGATCAGCAAATGAGCAGCATGAAGCCCGTCATTCAGATTCCTGAGAGCGCCGGCCCGGTCTGCATTACTTACAATTTGCCCGGCCTGACCAACCCTCTGCGCCTGTCGGACAAATCGATGGCAGGGCTGTTTCTCGGCACGATCAAGAAATGGAATGACCCTCAGCTCGCGAAAGATAATCCCGGGGTGAAGCTGCCGAATGTGGGCGTCGTCATTTCGCATCGATCCGAGAGCAGCGGCACCACCAGCATCTTCACCACATACCTTGCCGCAGTCAGCCCCGAGTGGCAATCAAAGGTGGGGAAGGGAACGGCTGTGAGCTGGCCTGTCGGGATCGGTGGCAAAGGAAGCGAAGGCGTCACCGGCAATATCCGCAACACGTCCGGCGGTATCGGCTACGTCGAGTTGAGCTATGCCCAGCAGAACCATCTGCCCACCGCATCCATCGAGAACGCTGCAGGGCAATTCGTCCAGCCGACTGCGGACGGCGCTACGGCCGCCATCGCAGCGTTCACCGATCAGCTGACGAAAGATCCCCGCGTACCGATCGTCAATCCGCCTGCGAATGCAGCCACTGCGTACCCGATTTCCGGCCTGACCTTCCTCATCATTCCCAAGGATGGCACGGATAAGGCAAAGGTCACCGCGCTGAAGCAGTTCGTGCAGTACGTGATCACCGATGGACAAGCGACTGCCGGCACTCTGAACTACGCTCCGTTGCCCGACGGAATCAAGGCCTATGACCAGCAGCAACTGCAGCAGATGACGGCGAACGGTCAACCACTCAGCTAAACTGCAGCTCTCGTTGCAACGTGAAAAGGGCGCGCTGATTGGCGCGCCCTTTTTTCCTGCGGAGACGGGATTCAGAAGTTTGCTGCAAATCCCACGGAGAAAATTGGAAGGAACCGTGCCGGCGAGACATCGTTGTGGAGCTTTTGCACCTGTCCCGCAATGTTGGCCTGAATCTGGGGGCTGGTGGTTACGTCCTGACAGCCCAGTCCGTTCTGATCGCAAGCCGTACCCTTCAGGTTCAGCAAAACCTTCGGATCCCCCTGATAGGCGAATCCCAGTTCCATGGGAACGCTGAAGTGCCGCCCGTTGCGCGGCAGCATGTTCCCGAACCCGACCGTCAGCTTCGGCGCCGCCTTGTTGAACTTCAGGCTGCCGGTACCGTTCACCGGATCTGTGGTGCTGCTGAGATAGGTGACGTTATTCAGCGTGAAGTACTGTCCACCCGGGACGACTGCGCTCCCGGTGACCTGGTTGCCGTCGTACAGCAGCGCTCCCGGGCTGATGTGGAAGCCGCCCAGCGGGAAAAAGTCGAGGCTGGCCTCGGCCGAGCGCAGGCGCAGATTGGCAGCGTAGCGGAGGCCGTCAATCGTGAGGTTGTCGTTGTAGCTGAAGAAGCTGGTTCCGCCACTCAGATTGAGCCGGCTGGCGAGCGGCACTGCGGCCTGCACGCCGACTCCCAGAACGCCCACCTTCGCGCCCAGGGCAAGCCGCGAAAAGGGCCGCGTATATTCGGCCGCGGGAGCAATGGACCCACCCCCGCCTGCAGACATCGGAGCCGCCGCTCCATCCGCCACGGAAGCGCTCGGCGGCTGGTTCGAGTCAATGGATGAACTGTAAGCGGCAGGCGTGCCCAGATGCTGGGCCAGCGCAGCGGAAACAGAAAGACAAAGCAGAGCCGTTAGTCCGGCACGCAACATGGAGCAGTCTCCTCAAGGACGTGATGCGGACAGCGGTCGAAGAGAGACCCGGCTTCTCGAACAAGCCGCTGCCGCTGCGTTTTCTCATGGCGGGTGCAGATCGAAACAGGAGCAGATCCACCAAGAAGGCGATTACCAATGTAATCATGTGGATAGGTTACTTCGGGGAGTTACTTCGCTCAATCCCCCGCACGGGGGATGTTGCCGCGGATTTCCGCAAGTCGGCGCGGAGGCGACTGGCGATTTCGGCCATGTTTTGCAGCCGCCCCTCGATCGCGAGCGGCATACCGGCTTCCGCAAGCGCCAGCTGCGATTCAAGCAGGAATGCGGTCACAGCGTTCTTGATCTCCGCGTCGATTTCCGCTGCGGCAGCCAAACGGGCGAGTTCCTGCTCGCGTTCGCGCCGCGCCAGGGCCATCCGCAGCTCCCGTTCCAACCGTGCGCTCCCAGCGATGGACAGGCTGAATTGCAGCGGAACGGCGAAGCCGCAATGCCTCCACAACAGATCAGCGCCCTCTGGATCGGTTTCCGCCAGCATCTGGTCCAGCACCACGACGGAGTACGATTTGCGCTCGAGCATGTGCAAGGCCGCCGAGCGCCCCCCGGCAATCTCGATGCTCATGGCGAGGTGCACCGCGATTTCGGCAACTTTGGTATCGATTCCCTCGAGCATGGTTACCACCAGCACGCGGTGGCGTGGCGGATGGGTATCGAGTGCCGTGCCATTCCCCTGGGTCTTCATGGCTGTACGCCGTACTCCTTCAACTTGCGATACAGCGTCGTCTTGCCAATGTCGAGCAGCCGGGCGGCCAACATCTTGTCCCCCTTGACCTGATCCAGCATCGTCAGGATCG
The DNA here is from genome assembly GCA_035295245.1 of Acidobacteriaceae bacterium. Lineage (GTDB taxonomy): Bacteria > Acidobacteriota > Terriglobia > Terriglobales > Acidobacteriaceae > Palsa-343. Next base: position 10,635 of record DATGJK010000564.1, on the reverse strand, counting down.
CGCGCTTTTCCATCTCAGCCAGCGTCTCGACGGCCGGTGTCTCGGTGGGCCCTGCGGGGCGACGGCGAACAGCATTGGCCTGCATCCACGCGTCTCTGATCGCGGTCGACATCTCTCCCATCTCAATGACCTCGCCGGACGACAGCGTGCATGCCGAATCGATGGCATTCGATAGCTCACGAACATTTCCGGGCCACGAATACTCCATCAGGTATTGCAAGGTTTCTGCTCTCAGACGGAAGAACCTCCGCATCTCGCGGCTGTTCCTTTCCAGAAAATGCGCAGCCAGCAGCGGAATATCATCCCCGCGCTCCCGCAGTGGCGGCAAGGTCAGCTTTACGACTCCGAGGCGCTGATAGAAGTCGCGCCGAAATTTGCCCTGTTCGACCCCAGGAAGGAGATCCTGATGGGTGGCGGCGAGCACCCTTGCCTTGAAGGTCACCGCGTCCGTGCTCCCCATCGGCCGAACTTCTTTGTCCTGCAAAACGCGCAGCAGCTTCGACTGGAGATCGAGTGGAAGTTCGCCGACCTCGTCGAGAAAAACCGTGCCGCTGCCCACGCTGAGCAACACGCCGTCGCTGGCGTGCATGGCCCCAGGGAAAGATCCTCTGCCGTGTCCGAACAACTCGCCCTCGATTCGATCCGGCGCCAGCGATGCGCAATCGACGACGATAAAAGGCTGACCTGCTGCCATTCCGTGCGTGTGAATGGCCCGCGCCACCATTTCCTTGCCGGTCCCGGCCTCCCCCTGAATCAGCACCGGATGCGCGCTGCGCGCGACGCGCGAGATGATCCGGAACAGCTTCTCCATTTCCGGACTCTGGCCCAGCATGCCGCCCATACCGGATCCGCCCTGCAGCCGATCGCCCAGGCCGCGGCTCGCGACATCCAGATGCCGGCGTTTCGCGAGTCGCCGCAGGACGACGGCGACTTCCACCGCCGAAAAGGGCTTAATCAGGTAATCGCTCGCGCCGCAGCGCATGGCGTCGACCGCCAACTGTACCGTCGAGGCCGAGGTCATCCACACGACGGCGACCTCCGGTCGCAGTTCATGCAATTCTTCCATCAGGGCGCAACCCTCGCCGGTGGCGATGGCTTCGTCGATCAAAACAATGTCAGCGCCTTTCGCCAAAAGGAAGCTGCGCGCGAAGGCCGGCTGCTCCACCTCATGCGCGACCATGCCCTCGCGGGCGGCGATGGTGCAAACGGCTTTGCGAATGGAAGCTTCGCGATCCGCGACCAGGACATGCAAACGTGTTACATCCTGCGGAAACGAGAGTGGCATAGTGCCTGAAACATGCGACCCAGTTGATAGTGGTGCTGTCCCATATTGGCACCGTCGAGGCTGGATGGATCACGGAATGCGATCTCGAAGGTAATGTGGACGTTACGTTGGTCAGGAGCGGAGTATTCCTTCCGCTGAGCGGCTTTTGCCCTGCGCGGCTCCAGCAGCCCCAAACCGTACAATGACCGAATGACACAGAGCTTTTTTCGCGCCGAGGGACGCAGCGCCAACCAGATGCGCCCTGTCCGCCTGACACCGGGTTATGTTCAGGTTTCCGAAGGCTCCGTTCTGATTGAGGTGGGCCACACCCGCGTTCTGTGCAACGCCACCATCGAACAGGGTGTTCCTGCCTGGCTGCGCAACAGCGGCCGCGGCTGGGTCACGGCGGAGTACGGCATGCTGCCCCGAGCCACGCTGACGCGCACCGCCCGCGAATCGGAACGAGGTAAAGTCGGCGGTCGCACCCATGAGATTCAGCGACTGATCGGTCGATCGCTGCGCGCCGTTGTCGATATGCAGGCGCTGGGCGAGCGCACCGTCATCCTCGACTGCGATGTTCTGCAGGCAGACGGAGGCACACGGACCGCGGCCATCACCGGCGCCTGCGCCGCGCTGTCGATCGCGTTTAATCGCATGGTGGCAACCGGCGCTTTGAAGGCCTCGCCGCTGAAGCAGCTCGTCGCCGCGACCAGCGTCGGCATTGTGGAGGGGACAGTTCTCCTCGATTTGGCGTATGAGGAAGACTCGCAGGCCGAAGTCGACATGAATCTCGTCATGACCGAGGACGGAGGGCTGGTGGAAGTGCAGGCTACCGCCGAGCGCCAGGCATTTCCGCGCGCGCGGCTGCTGGAGATGATGGACTTCGCCGAAGCCGGCGTGCGTCAGCTGCATGGTTTCCAGCGATCTGCCATAGCCGAGGCGGTATCGAATACACCAGTGTTGCCCCGTTCCTGAATGCGGATCTCCGCGCAGGTTACTTCCGCCACCTGCCCAGGCGTCCCGTTGGCACGGTAAAATCTGGATGGAGACATTTTTCGATTTTTGGGAGCGCAGGAGAGAGTTATGTCCACATCATTGACACCCGGGAAACTGGCCGGACTGAAGTCTGTATCGGATGCGCGGGGCGTCATTGCCGCCGCTGCCATGGATCAGCGGGGTTCGCTGAAGAAGTCGCTGGCGAAGGAAAAGGGAGTTGCCGAGGTTCCCGACTCCGCCCTCATCGAGTTCAAGGAACTGGTCACAGAGGTGCTCACGAAGCACGCCTCGGCGATCCTGCTCGATCCGGAGTTCGGCCTGCCCGCGGCGAAGCGCCGCAACGGCAAGGGCCTGCTGCTCGCGTATGAGAAGACCGGCTACGACGCCGCTCTGCCCGGCCGCCTGCCCGACCTGCTCGATGTATGGAGCGTCCGGCGGCTGAAGGAAGCCGGCGCCGACTGCATCAAGATCCTGCTCTACTACACTCCCTTCGAGAAGACACCAATCAACGATCACAAGCATGCCTGGGTGGAGCGCATCGGCGACGAGTGCCGGGCCCACGACATTCCGTTCTTCCTCGAAACCGTCGGCTATGCCGTCCACGGCGAGGACGAGAAGAGCGTCGCCTACGCGAAGCGCAAGCCCGACATCGTCACCGGCTCGATGGAGGAGTTCGGCAAGGAGCGCTACGGCGTCGACGTCCTGAAGGTCGAAGTGCCGATCCAGATGGAGTTTGTCGCCGGGACGCGCGCCTTCAAAGGCGAACAGGCGTACACCCGCGCCGAGGCGCTGGAGCATTTCCGGATAGCGGCCTCCTCGACGCACAAGCCATTCATCTATCTCTCGGCCGGCGTTTCGAACCCGGTCTTCATCGAGACGCTGGAACTGGCAGCCGAGTCCGGCGCCAGCTTCAACGGCGTGCTCTGCGGCCGCGCCACCTGGAAGGACGGCATCGCCGTCTACGCGAAGCAGGGCGCAGCGGCGTTCAGGGATTGGCTCGAGACGAAGGGCGTCGAGAACATCGAGAACGTCAACCGCGCGTTGAAAGCCGCCAGTTCCTGGCACGACAAGGTCCACGCTCCCGCGCTGGTTTAATCTCAGCACACCGCATGACGAAACGCCGTGGCTTTGGCCACGGCGTTTTGTCTTTGGAGGAATGCAGACGACAAATTCCTGGTCACGCTGAAGAGCATTCAACTTGTCCTAGGTCGCAGTGTCATCCTGTATATGTTTACAGAAAAGTAATAAGTGCCGAGAGCCACCTTTTACTCACAGTAATCCTCTAATAAGTCGGCACCGCTTCCTCACCCCGGGTGAAAGCGACATCCACTCGCAGCGCAGATTCGCAGCGCGTATTTTTTGCACCGGATTGTATGCACGCCGGCGAGAACAGGGCCCTGTCCCTCTTTGCTGTGCCCGTTCAGTCGTCTTTGCGGCCAGGGACGCGCCCGCCCTCTTTTTCTCTCTTCCGCTGGAGGACTTTCGACCATGCAGACAAAGGTTCTGGTCAGTGTGCTTGCGCTTTTCGCCGGCACTGCCACGCTTAGCGCGCAGCTTCAACCCACGTATCTCAAGATTCGGATCGAGAAAGCCGATCGCATCAGTCAACCTGTCACTCCCTCCAGCACCAACTGCTGGAGCGGCAAGGACAATATATTCACTGAAATTCAGATAGGTACCGGGAACTTCTACGGGTACACGGCGAACGGTTACAAGAACACAACCGGCGCGACCAACGATTATTCGACCTGCCTGATTCAGGGCAATCAGGTGTATAACATGGGCGGCAGCTATCAGGGAGTGATTGCCTCCGGCAATCCGAATGACAGCACTGCTTTCGCCAGTTGCGGTTACTGGCTGAACGGCGTATACCAGAGCGGCTCTACATACTATGGCTTTGCGCACGCCGAGGGCTATGCCACCAACGCCAATGGTCATCTCGTCTGTAACTATCCGCCAACCACGAAATCGATGGGGCTGCTGACCTCGACCGACGGGGTGAACTGGACCGAGCAGGGACAGATCATCTCCAATCCCAATGGCAACAGCTCGGGAACCGAATACGGCGAAGGGGACTGCACGCCCGTGCCGTTCTCCGGCTATCTGTATCTGTATTGCCGCCGTACGCAGGACACGCAGACCTCGATTGCGCGCGCCCCGCTGAGCAGCAACTTTGGCCAGTCTTCCTGGCAAAAGCTCACCTCGCCGGGCGTCTGGGGCGGGGCATGGAACAGCGACGATTATGCCCTTGGCCTGTACGGCAGCTCGTCATCCATCTTCGGCAATTATGGCAATGTGATGCTGCTGCGCAGCGAACTTGGGGGCACAGGCACGGCGCACGGGCTGCAGATGTCCTTCTCCGGCGCGACCGATCCTACCACGTTCACCAGAATCGCCGAACCAATCATTTACGAGGATGCCTATCCGTTCCCCTATGCTTCCACCTCGTCCGACCTGGTCGCCTATCCATCCGCTCTGAGCGGAAGCAACGGAAGTCGCGACTGGAGCGGGTATTTCATACTGACCTACGACTACGTTCCCAACCAGTCCGATGCCGAGAGCGCGCCAAACTACGGCAGAACGCTGGCGATGCGGAATGTGTCGGTCAGCCAGGAGTCCTCACCGCAGTCGCCGCAGGTTGGAATCGCGCTCAGCCGCTGGTATAGCTCCAGTATCAGCCAGCGCATTTCGACGGTTGAGGCGGTTCCCTGGGGATTTGTCAGCGCCGGCTATACGCTGGAACAGCCGAATACCGGTTATCTGATGACCGTGCCGCCCGCTTCCGGGTCGAACACGGTGGTCGAGTGCGTGAGCACAGCCAGCTGGCCGAGCGCCGCGCATCCGGATCATCTGGTTACTGCCTATGCGACCAACAGCAACCCGAGCAATCATGGGTGCGACGCCAACTATGCCTTCCTGCGGACTGCGGGCTATCTGTACAGCAGCTCGCAATCGAATACGGTTCCCGTTTACCGCTGCAAGCCGAGCGGCAGCACGGCGACGCACTTTGCCTCCACTTCGTCGGACTGCGAAGGACTCGGAACCGAGGAGTGGCTGATGGGGTACGCACTCGCCAACTAGCAGCTACCGGGCCGGGGCGGTGACCTCCACTCCGCTCCGGCCTGGCTCTCTTCCACGCCGGAAAGGCAAGTATTGCCGGCGTCGGGTGCATGGTCCCGGCAGCGTCCCTGCCAGGAAACATAAATTTTCTCCACAGACTGCAACTTTTCACAACTCGCAACGTCGCGCCGGGTTTGCAGGGTCAACCTGTAGTGGAGGAGGCCTCTCCAATGAAGAGCGCACCTGCTCTCTTCTGCCTTCTGCTCGCGGCGCCTCTGAGCACGTACGCCGCAGAGCAGATCATTCCTGCCGGCTCTCTGATTTCCTGTACTCTCTCTGAGCCGAAACTCAACTCAAAAACAACAGCCATCGGCGATCCCGTTCTTTGCCGGGTTGGCCATACCGGGCACTCCAGACTGCCCTATGACAGCTATCTGGTCGGACGGTTCGAAGCCTACAAGGACCCCGGCCATCTGGTTGGCAAAGGATGGATGGAACTCACGTTCGATCACATGGTTGTCGAGCCGGATACCGAAATTTCCGTCGATGCCCGCGTGGTCGATGTGCCTGGATATAACGTTGACCGCTACGGGCGCATCCTCGGCAAGGGTCACGCCGTGCGCGACACCGTTACGTGGATGCTTCCCATCCTCTGGCCCATCGACCTGATCAACCTGCCACGCCGCGGCCCCCGCCCCACACTGAAAGAGGAGACCCGTCTCACTCTGAAGGTGATGGACGACCTCGAAGTGCCCAAGTTCGATCAGCAGCCGTACCAGCAACTGCCGAACGGACTGATGCGGCGCCCCAGCGCGTACGACGAAGCGCCGGCTCCGCCTCCTCCCGATCAGATTGCTGAAGACCAGCAGCAACCTCAACCGCAGTACCAACCTCAACCGCAGTATCAGCCTGCGTACCAGCCGGTGCAGCCGGTGGTGGTGACGCCGCCCCCGGTGATTGCCATGGTGGCTCCGCCTCCCCCGGTGTACTACGTGCCGCGGCCGGTGTACGCGCCGCCTCCGATGCGCAGCGTGGTGGTGATCCGTAACGGGTACGCCTACCGTGTCTGGGTGCAACCCTAACCCTGGCCCATCCTGCTCGCTCGCCTCGGCGAACGACAGGGTGGGGCCTTCTTTCGCCTGCGAAAAAACGGAGGGGGATGTGGCAAGGTCCTGAATCTATAGAACCTGCAAGATTTGATTGGCAGACGTGCTATCACCCAAATAGTAACTAGCGGCGGATGGCGAGCGCAGCACTCCGGAGCGATCAGCGGGCGGCCGCGTCCTGCTCAACCTCAGCCATCGCGGCCTGCGTAACCGCCACGTAGCCGTGCTCTTTGATCTTCTCGGCACGGGCGCGGTAGTGGTTCAGATCCTGCGGCGCCCAGGTGCCCAGCCCATCGACGTAGCGGTTGCACATACAGAAGACGGCGGCGATCAGCACGGTGTCGTGAATCTCGCGATCGGTCGCTCCCTCGTGGCGGGCGGCCGCGATGTCCTCAGCGGTGACGCTCTTGCCGCTTTGCTGGACCTTGCCGGCAATGTTGAGCAGGGCCTTCAGCTTCGGAGAAACGTCTGCATGCATCCAGTCGGTCTTCGCCTTCTGGACCAGGGCTTCATTGTGGTTGAGCTGGGCCGCGGCGACGGCTCCGTGGATGGTCTGGCAGAAGTAGCAGTCGTTGCGCCAGGAGACATGGGTTGCGATCAGCTCCCGCTCGCCGGGTGTGAGCGTGCTTTCGCCGCGCAGCAGAATGTTCACCAGCTCGTTGATCGGGCGGGCGGTTTCAGGGCGAAAGGTCATCGGCCCAAGAATTCCGGGGAACTCGCGTCCAAGCTCCGGCGCAATCGGCAGCTCAATCCACGCCATATCGAATCTCCTGTGGTGATGATTGCGGAAAGCGAGTCGGGAATCCGCAGCAGTATCGTAGGAGCGGGCAGGCGCGGCACGCATCCATCCGAAGGATGAGAAAAATGCCGTTCTCTGTCCGGATGCGTCGTGCCACACGCGCCCGGCATAATTTCGCTCGCCGGATCTGATCCCCAAATCAGAAGCGCAGTTCCGGCCAATGACATCATGACGAGCACCCCGACGCGGGACGCGGCCGGACTGCGTGCCTGCGAAACCCGACTGACGTATGCCGGATGGCGCGTGGCGGCCATCTGCCACATCGGCGTGCTTACGGGTTTCGCGACCGTTTTCATTTACAGCTTCAGCTTCATCGTGCAGCCGCTGCACGATACGTTCGGCTGGAATCGCGAGCAGATCGCGCGTGCGTTCTCCCTCGCAGCCATTTCCGTGGCCTTTGGCTCGCCGCTCATCGGCAGGCTGTTCGACCGCTACGATCCCCGCAAGCTGATCACAGCATTCATGGTGGCGTTCGGCCTGGGAATCGCGGGGCTCGCGTTCCTCACGCCGCACCTGCTGCAGTTCTATGCCAACGCGGTCCTGATCGGGATCGCGGGAACCGGAACCTACCAACTGGGATACGCGCGCATTATTGCCGGATGGTTCGATCGCAAACTGGGCGCGGCGCTGTCGATTGTGGTGGCGGGCTCAGGCGTAGGGTCCTTCGTGGTGCCGCCCCTGGTGCAGCACCTCATCGCCACCTGCGGCTGGCGGCACACCTACCTGTGCCTGGCGGCGTTTCCGCTGCTGGTCGGAGCGCCGCTCACCTTCGCCTTTGCCCGTACACCAGGAGCAACCCATCGCGCCGAAGCTCCGGTGAATCGCGATACGATCACCGGTCTGCGCTGGTCGCAGGCCCTCGCGTCTCTGCCGTTCTGGCTGCTGGCGCTGGGCGTGTGCGCTCTGTCGCTCAGCGAAAACGGCGCGCTCGCGCATCTGGCGCCAATGCTGAACCAGGCTGGTCTGCCGGCGCGGGAAGTTGCCTTCACCGCGTCGCTGCTGGGTATAGCCAGCATTACCGGACGCTTCACTCTGGGTTGGCTGCTGGATTACGTGAAGGGATCGCTGCTTGCGGTGGGATCGCTGCTTGCGGCCGGATCGGGCATGTTCCTGCTCGCACACGCACACACGTTTGCGGCAGCAGGTCCGGCGGCCTTCGTCGCCGGGTTGGGTGGCGGATGCGAACTCGACCTGATCCCCTACATGCTCCGCCGCTACTTCGGGCTGCGTGATTTCTCGGCGCTGTACGGGCTGGTGTACACCGCGTTCGCGCTGGCCGGAGCCGCAGCGCCACTGATCCTCGGTCACGTTTTTGACGCGACGGGTTCCTACATCGCAACCATGAACCTCTTCTGCGGCGTGACCCTCCTCGCCGCGTTCGCCATGTTCGCTCTCCCTGCGTACCGATTCACCGCGTATGCGGCGCTGATTGATGAAGGGAAGACGGTCACCAGCGAATCGATACTCGCGCAATCAATCCCAAAGGAGATTTGACATGCCCCATATCGCTCTCGAAGAAGGCATTCCCGGCATCGTAAGCGCCTTTGCGTTCCGTCCGGAGACGGCAAGGCCGATGCGCGAACTGGCGGAGGTCCTGCTGCGCGGGCCCAGTTCCCTGAGCAGCGCGGAGCGCGAGATGATCGCGGCGTACGTGTCATCGCGGAACGAGTGCCGATTCTGTCAGCTTTCGCATTCAGCCGCCGCGGCCGAGCACCTGGGCGGCGGGGAAGCGGATTACGCGCTGCTGGAGGCGGTGAAAGCCGATCCGGCTGCGGCAGATGTTTCGCCGAAACTGAAGGCGCTGCTGGGCATCGCCGGCAAGGTGCAGCAGGGAGGCAAGGCCGTTGCGGCACCCGACATTGCTGCGGCGCGGGCGCAGGGCGCGACCGACGTGGAGATCCACGACACGGTGCTGATCGCCGCGGCGTTTTGCATGTACAACCGCTACGTGGACGGGCTGGCCACGTGGCAACCAGAGGATCCGGCGAGCTATCGCTCCATGGGCAAACGCATGGCGCACGAAGGGTATGTGCGCGCTCCTGAGCCGGCGGCGGCGCGCTGATCCGGACTATGCGGCGGCGGCCTCTTCGGCTGCCGCTTCATCATTGCCGGCAATGATGGTGGTGATCTGCGCGAAGGGGATGAAGAAGGCGGAGCGCCCGGCCGGCTTGAGGTGAAAACGGTCGGCGATGCGATTGGCCGCCGCTTCGCTCTCGATCCAGACTCCGGCGTCGTCGACGCCGAGCAGGACCACGGTTTCGAGCTTCTCCTGATCGAGGAGCTTCGGCCCCAGCACCACGACTCTTCGTCCCACCAGCTTCTTCAATTCCATCGGTAGCTCCTCGCTCTCATCGAGACGCGCTGCGCGCCTGCCGGAGTTGCCGCGGGAGCGTGGCAGGGCAGACACGCTGTGTCTTCGCGCCCACATTTGGCGGGTGTTGATCGTCTTGTAAGACCTGTGTTTTCAATTGCGCAGCAATGGTTCGCGTCGTGCACATGGTCGTGGCGCAGTCCAGAGGGACGGTGAACGATGAAAGCGCACGAAGCAATTTTCGAAGGTCTCCTGCTGGTTTCCGCTGTGGTTCTCGCCGCGTTGCTTCCGCAGGCCGGACCCGTTCAGCCAAAGCAGCCGGTTCTTCCGCCAGCGTCGACGGCTGTGATTCCGACGACGATGATTCCGATCAACGCGATGATCGCCCCGGCCTGCAACGCCGCGGCGCAGATGCGCAAGGCGCACAAACCGGCCGAGCCGGACACCCACGTTCGCCGGATCGTTGTTAGCCTGCCGGACCGCCGTCTGGCGCTGCTCGAAGACGGGCAGGTCGTGCAGATGTTTCCCGTAGCGATTGGCAAGGCGTCCACGCCGAGCCCTACCGGCGTGTTCACGATCCTGGCCCGGGTCAGCAACCCGACGTACTACCACGACGGCCAGGTGATTCCGCCCGGACCGGCGAACCCGGTGGGCGACCGGTGGATGAGCCTCAGCAAGGCGGGTTACGGCATTCACGGAACGAATGCTCCGCGGTCGATCGGACACGCTGCCTCGCATGGGTGCATCCGCATGGCGCGGCCTGATCTGGAGAAGCTCTTCGCGCAGGTGCGCGCCGGCGACACGGTGGAGATCGTTGGCGAGCGCAACGCCGAGACGGCAGCGCTGTTTGGCGCGCCGGCCGCGCCGGCGGCCCCAGGCACGACGATTCTGGCGCAGAGCGCGCCTGAGTCTCCTGCGAACACCATCGCCGCCGCCGTTCCGGCCGGCCAGTAAAGGAGGAATCCCCATGGAAGTGTTTGCAGAAGCTGTGAGCGTTGTTGGAGCCATGGTGCTGAGCGTCGCGTGCGGGCTTCTGCTGGAGGAACTGCTGTTTGGAGGTCTGGTCCGGCTCTTCTTTTCCGCTCAAAAGCCGGCGGGC
>DATGJK010000563.1:0-4410 GCA_035295245.1 Acidobacteriaceae bacterium | reverse complement strand
AGATTTGCATCGGGCTGCCCATCTGCAACCCCGCAAAACGCCCTCTGCTGACGCCGACGATCGTCACCGCTACACCATTCAATGAAATCGACTTCCCGACAACCAGCGGAGACCGCGCGAATCGCCACGTCCAGAATCTGTCACTGATCACGGCCACCGGGCCGCCCCCCGGCGCAACATCATCGGCCGTAGTTAGCGTCCGCCCCAGTTCCGGGTTAACGCCGAGCGCCTGAAAAGCATTCCCGCTGATCAGCTCCCCGTCGATCATCTGCGCGTGCCCGTCGATGGTTGCAGCCATCGGCACGTCTTTGAATGCGATCAGCGACCCAACCGCATCGCTTCTCTTGCGCATTTCCTCGAACACGGGGTAGGAAAAGCTGTCGCTGGTAAGTCCGCCAGCCTGGTTCCCCCCGACATCTCCCCACACCGGAGGAACCGGCCGCTCATGACCGCTGACCCACGTCAGCATGCGTAGTTCATGCGGGCTCAATACCGGCAGTGTGTCCAGCAATACGTGCTTCGCCGCGGCAAAAATCGCGGTATTTGCACCGATGCCAAGAGCCAGAGACGTAATGGCCACGCACGTCAGCAACGGATTGCGCAGTAGTTGACGCAACCCAAAGCGCAGATCCCTCATGAAAGTCGCAAACAGCGCGAAGGCGCGCTGCTCGTGGTGCCGTTCTCTCAACAAGGTCGCGTTCCCAAACTGCCGCCTTGCCGCTGCCTCCGCATCGCTGGGCGCCATCCCCTGGAGAAGGAAGCGCTCCTTCAGCATCTGCACGTGCAACTGAATCTCTTCGTCCAGTTCGCCGCTGCTCCGTCGTTGCCCGAACAGCGCCCGAAGCTTTGCCATGAACACGTGAAACCGCGGAGTCATGTTATGGCTCTCCCTGCAGCTTAAGAACGCGGGCAATGACGCCGGATATCCGTTCCCAATTCTCGGTCTCGATTGTGAGTTGCCTGAGACCGCTCCTGGTGATCGAGTAATACCTGGCTTTTCGGTTGTTCTCCGAAACTCCCCACTTGGCCACGATCCACCCTCGCTGCTGCAGCCGCAACAGTGAGGTATACACCGTGCCTTCATTCAGGCTCAGCACATCCTCGCTCACCTGCTCGATGCGCCTCGCGATTCCAAACCCGTGCTGTGGGCCCAGGGCGTGGAGGGTCTTGAGAATCATCAGGTCGAGTGTGCCCTGCAGGACTTCCGATCGTTCCGTGCCCATGAGACCCCTTCCTTTGCACGTCCCAAAGGTAGCATTTTGACCTTTGGATTGTCCATAGGAGAACCTCGTCGTTCTCGCAGTGCTCCGGTTTGACCAGAACAGGCCAGGTCACAGGGCATGACTGCAGTCGCGCCCCCATTGCCGCAAACAATTCGGGCTTTTAGCTCCTGAGGGACGGCTCCGCTGAACTTCCAGCTTTTGCCACCCTTCAGCATCCATTACCTCCGTTCCGCAAATCCCCCTCCGGCATCTGTTGCCGCCGCCTCTCCCGCCCTATCCTCGAAACAAGTCCTCCCATGCAGCGCGCCGCCACCCCCTGCGACCCTCTGGTCTCGGCCGTGATTCCCACCCGCGGCCGGCCCGCTCTGGTCCTCTCCGCCATTCGCAGCGCCCTCCGCCAAACCTGGCATCCCCTCGAAGTCGTCGTTGTCCTCGATGGCCCGGACCCGGAAACCGCCGCGCATCTGGCCACCATCGCCGATCCGCGCGTCCGCGTTCTGCCCCTGCCCGAGCGCGCCGGCGGATCGGCCGCCCGCAATGCCGGCGTCGAAGCCGCGCGTGGCGAGTGGATCGCTTTCCTCGATGACGACGATGAGTGGTTCCCGGACAAAATCGAGCGCCAGATGGAGGCCGTTCGCCACGCAACAGTCTGGTTCCCCGTCATCACCTGCCGCGTCGTCGCGCAGTCGCCCCGGTCCAGCCGCGTCCTGCCGCAGCGCTCCTATGACGGCGCTCAGCCCGTCCCCGATTATCTTTTTTGCCGCCATGGCCTCGCCGATCCCGGCGGCCTGATGCAGACCTCGACCCTGCTCGCCCAGCGCGATCTGCTGCTCGCCATTCCCTTCCGCAACGGCCTGCCCGGCCATCAGGACTGGGACTGGATCATCCGCGCCACCGCCTGCGAAGGCGTAGCCGTCACCATGCTGGCAAAACCGCTCTCCCTCTGGCGTGTCGAAGACGGCCGCGACTCCATCAGCCGCAAATCCGCCTGGCAGTTCTCGCTCGCCTGGATTCGCGAGATGCGCCCCCTCATCTCCGGTCGTGCCTTTGCTGCTTTCGTCGCCATTCAGTGCGTCTGGCGCGCCAGAAAGAGCCGCGCCGGCGCAACCGCGCGCCTCGCCATTCTGCGCGCATTCCTTTTCGAAGGCACCCCGGACCTGCTTGCATCCCTGCACTTCGCGCTTTTCAGTCTCGTGCCCACATCGCTGCGCCGCGCCGCGCGCGACTTCGCAGGCTCTCGCCGCGATCCGGCCGCGGCACGCGGCGGCTTGACTCTGGTGCACTCGCGGCCGGCCGCGCCCCGCATGCTGCGCAAATCTTCCTTCTGAGAGCCTTTGTGTCCGACACCCACCACTCCGGCCACACCAGAAACTACCTCAGCGAGGTATCCCGCATCGCGTCCCTGCTCGACCAATCCGTCATCGAGCGCATGGTCGCGCTGCTGGTTGAAACGCGCGACCAGCAGGGCCGTGTCTTCTTCCTCGGCGTGGGCGGAGGCGCGGCACACGCCGGCCATGCGGTCTGCGACTTCCGCAAAATCGCCGGCATCGAGAGCTACGCGCCTACCGACAGCGTCTCCGAGCTGACCGCCCGCATCAACGACGACGGCTGGGAGACCTCCTACGCCAACTGGCTCCGCGGCAGCCATCTCAGCGCCCGCGATGCGGTCTTCGTCTTCTCCGTCGGAGGCGGCAACGCCGAACACCGCATCAGCATGAACCTGATCGCCAGCCTCAACCTTGCCCGGCAGGCCGGTGCCCGCATCCTCGGCGTCGTCGGTCGCGACGGAGGCTATACCGCCCGCGTCGCCGACGCCTGCCTCCTCATCCCCTCCATATCTCCCGACTCGGTAACGCCGCATGCTGAGGAATTCCAGGCCGTCATTCTCCACCTCATCGTTTCCCATCCGCGCCTGCGCGCCCATGCCATGAAATGGGAATCGGAGCGATGAAGCGCTCCGCCATCTTCCTCGACCGCGACGGCGTGCTCAACGCCCTGGTCCTCAATCCCGCTACCGGCAAACCGGAATCCCCGCTCATCCCCGAAGATCTCCGTCTCCTCGATGGCGTCCTGCCCGCGCTCCAAAGTCTGCAGGCCGCCGGGTACCCTTTGGTCCTCGTCTCCAATCAGCCGAATTACGCCCTCGGCAAGTCGACCCTTGCCACGCTGAACGCCATCCATCAGCGCCTCACCGGCAAGCTGGCCCGTGGCGGAGTCGCGCTCACCCGCGTCGCGTACTGCCTGCATCATCCCAAAGGCGTTGTGGATGGCTACTCCGGCCTTTGCATCTGCCGCAAGCCCTCGCCGTGGTTCCTTCTGCGCGCCCGCGACGACTTCGGCTTCTCTCTCTCCGAAAGCTGGATGATCGGCGACCGCCCCACCGACATGCAGTGCGCCCGCGCCGCCGGCGTCCGCAGCATCCGTATCGCCTCAGATTTCCTGAACGACGGCCCCGCCGCCGATTACCTCGTCCCCAGCCTCGCGCAAGCCGCCGGCATCATCCTCGCGCAACAATCCACCGCACAGCTTTAGTCGCAGCGACGTGAGAGCCGAGCCACGGCTCATGGCGCCGGTTTGTTGGCCGCCGCGCCGCCATTCGTGGGAATGGACGCGCTGGGCGCAAGCACGGCGAGTCCGCAGGCCTGCTCGTTCGGCACAAAGTTGTAGTTGCCGCTAACGGCATCGCCGATGAGCAGCCGCCCATGTACCTGATACGGCACTGCGTTGCCTGGATCGAGCGTGTTATTCGGCCGGATCGCAAGCGTGAGCGGATGATCCGGCGCGTCAATCCGGATCACTCCACCTGTGGGACCGGCGATGACTGTGTAGGGATACGCGCGCGCCGCATCGGGGCCGCACCCCAGGACCACCGACTCCGGAAAGAACTGCACGCTGAAGCCGGTGCTCGCCGCGTAAATGCCTTGCATGCGAATGCCCGGCGGCGTCGGCGGCCCTTTGTCCCCGCCAAACGCCGTCTTCAACACATCCGTCTGCATCGTCTGAATCCCCGCACCCGTTCCCTTCGACGTGAGATTGATGCCCGGGCAGGTCGCGCGCTTCGGTGAGAACGTGTCGTAGCCGGCGGTCGCCTGCAGCTTGTTGCCGCTCGCGTCGTATAGATTACCGGCCGCATCCTGGTACGCGGCGCCGGGCGCAAGTCCGGGGTGGTACCCCGTCGCGATCACCC
>DATGJK010000562.1:0-3929 GCA_035295245.1 Acidobacteriaceae bacterium | reverse complement strand
CTGCATCCCTGTTCTGTTGTGCGAACGGTTCCGGTCAGAACCATTCCGGCTTCCATCGAAAACTGTAGGACTTGGTCGGAACTGATCCCCTGAACCATCGTCCAGTCGATCTCAATCACGCCGGCGTAGGCGGTTTCACTGAAAGGTGCTTGCCTTCCAGCTTCTCGATCTCCCTTGAGACGCGGTCCGAATTTTGCAGAAATACCGTCGCGACGGTGCATCTCGAGAAGGTGGCGGGCCGCCGCCAGTGCCTGCTGGATAGCGGGAAGGCCGGCGGCGCGGGCGTTGCTCGGGAAGAGCAAGCGGGGGCAGGCAGTGGGGCGCGTTCTGGCGTGCGCGATGGAACTCGCGCTGCAGATCCTGTTGGGTGACCTGGAGATAGCGCATGGTCATGGCGATGTCATTGTGACCCAGCAGTTGCATGAGGGCAGGAAGACCGACCCCGAGACGGAGCATCTCTGAGGCATAGGTGTGTCTAAGACGGTGAGGGGTGACAGGAGCCGAGCAACCAGCTCGCGTGGCAGCATCAGCCAAGGTTTCAAAGAGGCGGTGATACGCGCCCCACGGGCCACCATGAGGTAACAGGAAGCCTTCCGATCGGGCCAGAAGTTCCGGCCGGGCGAGAGGGCGCAAGGCCAGAATCCGTTGAATGATGCCGCGAACCTCGGCATCGACGGGAACGAGGCGTTCGGTGTGCAACTTGCCGAGGGGGACGTGAAGCGCCCACTGATCCGGCCCAATCTGGCGTAGGCAGTCCAGAGGCAGGCGGATGCATTCGCCAATGCGGATACCGGTGAAGCGGGTGAGCAGCAGGAGGTTCGAAAGCAGGTTGTCGGTACGGCGCAGTTCCTGTTGCAGTCGTTGATCGTCTTCCAGGGGAAGAGGTTTGGGCAGCCATCGATCCCGCGGGGGGAGGTCCTCGCTGCGAATCAGGCCAGGCTGGACGGGGTGGCCGTGGGCGGCGAGATCCTCCAGCAGACGGCGGATGAGGATCAGTTGCTGTCTGCGGGTATGGTTACACAATGGAGGATCCTGTTCGCACAGGCAACGAAACCAGCCCAGCAGATGCGGATCGCGGCGGAGTTGTGCCAGACGGCGGAGTTGCGGGAAAGCGTGATGGAGATAGCGGAGAAAGCGGCGCGCCGCACCCCGGTAGGCCTTCAGCGTGCCGGGTTGGTGAGTTATGGCGAGGCTCCGGATGTGAGATTCGAAGATCTGGTCGAGGCTGGCTTTGGGTGGGTTCATGGGATCGGCGGCGGGGACAAGCGCGAGCGGTTCTCGATGGCTCGGGCATATTCACGCCACACGTCCTGGGGAGCAAGCTGGACGTACAGCATGGTGGTGTGAATCTGCGAATGACCCATCAGGCGTTGCAGCGCGGGCAGGGAGATCCCGGCGCGCACCATGTCGGCGCCGAAGGTGTGGCGGAGCCGATGGGCGTTGGCCTGCGGAACGCGACTGCGCAGGCGATGATGGCGGAACAGGGAGCGGAGTCCGGCGGTTGTCATGGCGCGTCCCCGCTGGCGGCCTTTCAGGGAAACGAACAGGGAAGAGGAATTGGTGAGCGGTCTTTCCAGTCGCACATACTTTTCGAGCACTTCGATGATTTCCGGCGGCAGCGGCATCACGCGTTTCTTGTTGCCCTTGCCGAGAACCCGCATGTGGGCGTCGGCGAGTTGAAGATCCTCGAGTTGGAGAGCCAGAACCTCACAGGAACGCAGACCGTCCAGTAGCATCAAGCCCACCAGGGCGAGATCGCGAAAGGTGCGAAAGCTGCGCCAGAAGCGGGCCACTTCGTCGGCACACAGCGGTACAACCACGCGTCGCGGTTGTCTCAGGCGGAGCCCCCGGGTCACGGCGCGGTGCGCCTGGCCGTCGCCGAGCGGGGGTCTGGTCTTATGGAAGCGCTGGAAGTGGAATTGGCCGCCGGGAATCTCCTGTCCGTAATGGAAGCGGTACAGACAACGCAGCACGCCCAGGCGATGATTTATGGTTTGCGGCGCGGGTTTGGGTTCTTCATCCAGTTGGTGACGGGCATAATCGAGCAAGGTGGATTCGGTGATTTGCGACAGCGGCGGGCGTTCCGCTCCCCAACGGGCGAAGTGCAAGAGGTCATAAGCATAGGCGCGCAGGGAACGCAGGGAAAGTTGGCGAACCCGCTGAGCATCGAGGAAGGTGTTGGCCCAGGCCACTTCCCGGCCGCGCTCATCGAGCACGCGCCAGGGCGAAGCGCTGGCGGGAACGGAGGGTCGCCAGGCGACGGAGAACTTCATAGCCGGTCTGCTTTCTGAAGATGGGCGGTAAAGTCGGCGGCGCGGGCGCCGGCTACGAAGTAGCTGTTGGGATCGTGGCCGTCGGGCAGTTGTACGATGTGGGCCGGAAGGCCGGCATTTTCCAGGCGCAGGGCGAGTTGATGGGAAGCCTTCTGGCCGGCCTGATTGTCGTCCTGGTCGAAGGCGATGTACACGGAACGGCCTGGCTGCTCGGTAAGCTGTGCCCACTGAGCGGGCGTCAACTGGGCGCCGAGGGCGCAGGTGGTGTTGCGGAAACCGGCCTGCCACAGCACGGCCAGATCGAACAGCCCTTCGACGAGGATTACAGTGGAGAACGTGCTGACGGATTCCCAGGCGAACAATCCGCCTTTGGCGCGCGGCAGCAAACGGTGGGGGAACGCCGCGCCGATGCTGCGGCCATAGAGGTTGGCGATCTGCCCGTTCTGTCGGCAAGGAAAAATGAGCCGCCGGCAGAAGGCATCGCGGCCGTGAGGATTGATCAATCCGATTTCCAACAACTGATCGAATGAGGAGCCCCAAGCAGCCAGATGGTGCCGTAAGTTTCCTCCGGGAGCATAACCGATGCCGAGTTCCTCAATCAGAGAGGAATCGTGCACTCCGCGACGTTCCAGATAGTCTGCAGCTTCCGGATGGCGGTGCAGTTGAAGCTGATAAAAGGCGGCCGTCTCCTCCAGCAATCGGAAAACGGGGTCGGGGAGCAGTTCCTGTTCGAGATGAGCCACCGTTTGGCGGAAGGGTAGATCGAGGAATAGCTGGACAAAGCGGATCAGGTCCCCGCCCCGGCCGCAGCCGTGGCAGTAGAACAGGTTTTTGGCGGCATTCACGTAGAAGGAAGGGTGCGTTTCCTGATGTAAGGGACACAGCCCTACAAACTCCTGGCGTGAGCCGGTACGACAAGGCTTCCAGTTGTGGCGCTGCAAATACTCCAGCAGCGGGACGCGCTGTTTGAGCCGCTCCAGATTCTCGGCCATGGCGCTGTTTTCGCCTCCGGAGTCGAGCTTAGGCGGAATGCAGCCCTCTTCCCAGGCGAGGATGGTGGGCGGCGGGAGCGTTCTAAATCCGCAAGGGCCAGAACCGGGCGAGAAACGGGAATACGGTGTGCGAGCGCAAGGGGAGCGAATCGTGCACGAGGATTTCTGTTCTGGTGAGCCAGGCGCCGACAGACTGGATCGCCTTGCGCAGGAAGGAAAACGGCGGCTGAGAAGAATCCAGGCTTCTGCACCATCGGCGCAGCGTAGCGGGATCGGTCACGCGATCGGGTTCTTTGACGGTGGGCGCCGCGGCTTCCCAGCAGCGGCCTTCCAGGAAGCGGCGCTGCAGCGCCTGGCTGCGGGCGATGAAACTGTAATGGCCGTAGGGAGGAGAAAAGGGCGGCAGGAAGGTGAACGTCTTGCCGCACCGGTTGCAAAGGCCGCGGCGAATCCCGATCCAATCATGGTGTAGATCGTGCGCCTGTTTGCGGCGGCGGCCATGACCGACGATGGAATCCTGAGCGCAAATCGGGCAATGGCGCAGGATGACCTGCATGCCGGCCTCGGCCCAATCGGCTTCGAGGTTGAATTGCGCCGCCGAGAGTGGGATAAACAGAATCGTAGCGATGAGGGCCCCGCCCGGTCCGGTTATCTTGCCAGGATC
>DATGJK010000561.1:0-20935 GCA_035295245.1 Acidobacteriaceae bacterium | reverse complement strand
GGAAAGTGACGATGTCCGGCAGGGCAATGCGGCAATGCCGTACGAGTTCTCGCTGGGGCAGCCGCTGGCCGATATGCCTGTCATTCGGGCGGCAATCCTGCTCCTTCGATGGGTCGCGCAGCCGCTGGCCGAAACGGAGATTTCCTGGCTCCTGCTCTCGGGATTTGTGGCCGGAACTGCGGCGAGTGGCTTCGCGGTGGCGCGGCATGATGCATCCCAGCGCCGCCGCTCGCTTCTCATTCCCGAACGCACGTTGGCTGAGTACCTTCCCGCCCTTGCCGGAAAACCCGATTTGCGCAGCGTGTGGGAGCACCTCGGTGCCGTTCAGCAAAGCGCTGAGGCCAACCACTTCAGGGATCAGCCGCGGCATGCTTCCGCGTGGACGGAACTCGCGCAGCATGTGCTCGGGAAAGCAGCATGGCCCGGAGACCGCCCGCTCAGCTCTTTCGAATTCCAAGCTGTGCAACGGTGGGAACGGCTCCTCGACGAGGTCGCCGCCCTCGATTTCGACGACTCGCAGTATGCCTACGCCGACTTCCTGAAGATGCTGGAGACCTACGCGTCGGAAGCTGTCTTCGCGGCGGAATCGCACGATCCGCAGGTTCAGTTCACGGGCCCGTTGGAGTCTTCGGGCCAGCAATTCGACGCAATTTGGTTCATGGGCGCCGATGACGTGGCGTGGCCGCAGCGCGGCCATCTGCATCCGCTGCTTCCGCCTTCCGTGCAGCGGCAGTTCGGCATGCCCTCCGTTACGCCGGATGACGACTGGAACCTGGCCCATAGGGTGACCGGCCGCCTGCTCCGCAGTGCTCCGCAGGTCGTCTTTAGTTATGCAGAGCGCGAGAAGGAGGGCGAACTGCGGCCTTCGCCGCTCATTGCCGCGCTCTTCGCGGATGAGGCACGGTCCGTCGATCCGGATTGCGCAGAGCCGCACGTCGCCAACCTTGAGCCTGTGCCCGATCTGCAAAACCTGCCATGGCCGCAGGATCAAAACGCAGGCGGTGCGGGCGTGCTGCGTTCGCAGTCGGCATGCCCCTTTCAGGCATTTGCGGTGCGGCGGCTGGGGGCTGAGCCGCTGGAGTGTGCCGAGTGGGGCCTCGATCCGGCCGAAAAGGGCAGCGTGCTGCATAAAGTGCTGGAGCGGCTCTTCCGGGAGCATATCCACGGCCACACGGATCTGGTGCAGTTGCTGGACGCGAATCGGATCGGAACACTTCTCGACGCGGCAATCGATACTGAGCTGGCGCGCTACACGATGGATGATCCCTGGCCCGCCGCCTATCTGGATGCCGAGCGCCGCCGGCTGCGCGTGCGCATCGTGGACTGGTTGGCGTGCGAGGCGAAACGCTTTCCCTTCACGGTAGAAGAATGCGAGCGAAAACTTCCCGATGTCCACGTTGGCGACCTGCGCATGAGCTTGCGGGCTGACCGCATTGACATGCTGGAAGACGGCTCGCGTGTCATCCTCGACTACAAGTCGGGCGAGGTATCCGCGGCGATGTGGAAGGGCGATCGCCCCGACGAGCCGCAACTGCCTCTGTACGCTGCGTTCGGCAACGTCGAGAGCGTGAGCGGCGTGCTGCTGGCCAGGATTCGTGCCGGAAAAACCGGCTTCGATGGCCGCATGCGCGACGCGCGAGCGCAGCTCGTTCCGGACCTTTCGTCGCAAACCGGGATCGTGCAGGAGCCGTATACCGAAGCCATGCGTGCGGAGTGGGCGCGCGTGCTGCAGAATCTTGCGGCGCAGTTTCTGCGCGGAGAAGCGGCAGTTGATCCGCGGGAGCCGGCCGTGTGCCAACAATGCCGTCTGCAGAGCCTCTGCCGGGTTGCGGAAATCAGGCTGATCGCCGCTGCAGAGAACGGAGACGGCGACGATGCCTGAGGTTTTCATCGCGCCGGCCGATGCCGCGCAGCGCGAAAAGGCGCTGGACATTCGTCGCTCGGTCATCGTCCAGGCGCCCGCGGGGTCCGGCAAAACCGACCTGCTCACCCGGCGTTTTCTGCGGCTGCTGGCCGTAGTGGATGAACCGGAGCAAATCCTCGCGATTACGTTTACCCGCGCGGCCACGGCGGAGATGCGCTCGCGGATCCTCAGCGATCTTGAAACTGCCGCGAGCCGAACAGGGCGGACTGCTGACCAGCCGCGCCTCGATTTGGCGAAGGCGGCGCTGGCTCAGTCGGAACGCTGCGGGTGGGACATTCTGAACCGGCCGCATCGCCTTGGCATCGAAACCATCGATTCTCTTTGCCTGCGGATCGCTCGCGATCGCCCGCTGCTCGCCGGTCTGGGTGGCCAGATGCAGCCGACCGAGGACCCGGATCCCCTCTATGCGCTGGCAGCGCATCGCACCCTGGAACGGCTCGGCGGCTTCGATGCCGAGTTGAATGCCGCCCTCGCGCACCTGCTCGATCTCCGCGATAACAACCTGGCGGGTTGCGAGGGCCTGCTGGCGAAGATGTTGGCGATGCGCGAGCAGTGGCAGGACATTCTCCCCATCTTCGACCGCACCATGACGGAAGACGACTGGGATTTTGCACGCGAGCAACTCGAGGCTCCCTTCCGGCGCGAGGTGCGGCGCGTGCTCGATCAGGCATTCGCAACGCTGAGCGCGGAGCCGGTCCTCGCCCGCGAATTGCTCCGGCTGGCCAATTACGCGGCTGCGAACGGCTTCCGCGATGTTGCGCTCCTTTCCGGAATTACCGCCGTATCGCCCTCGATGGACGTGGAGCACTGGAAAGCAATTTGCTGCCTGGTGCTCACGAAGGGGAACGAGTGGCGAAAACGCGTTCAGGTGACCGAAGGGTTTCCAGCCGCAAAGCACGGCGGAGCCGAAGCGAGACGCGCCAAGGACAATATGGAATCCCTGCTCGTGCGCCTGCAGCACGTGTCGCATCTCCACGCCGCCCTGCGTGCGATACGCGAGCTGCCGCCCGCCGGCTACTCCGAGGAGCAGTGGACTACGCTGCGGCACATCCTCACCGCCCTGCGGCAGGCCATCGGCGAGCTGCGTGTGGCATTCGCAGAGAGAAATGCGGTCGACTTCACCGAACTCAACCTCGTTGCGCTTCAGGCGCTGCGGGATTCAGCGGACCGTCCTGCTGCGATCGCCGCAGCCACGCATCATCTCCTCATCGACGAGTTTCAGGACACCTCGCAGCTTCAGCTCGAGATTGTCGAGGCTCTGATTGCCGCGTGGGATCTAAGCGAACACCGCACGTGCTTCCTGGTGGGCGATCCGATGCAGTCGATCTACATGTTTCGCCAGGCGGAAGTCGAGATCTTCAGGGATGTGCGCGGCCGCGGGATCGGCCCCAGCGACAATCGCATCCACTGCGATTCTGTACAGCTGTCGGTGAATTTCCGCTCCCACTCCGGTCTCACCACGCCGCTCAATGAGTTCTTTACCCGGATCGCCGATGCACCTTCACAACCGGGGGCAGCGGTCGTCCGTTTTGCTGAAGCGAGCGCTGCGGTCGAAGAAGAACGTTCTGCTTCTGTCTATGTGCACCCGCAGATCATCGGCGACGGCGATCGGCAGCCGACCCTGGAAGAGTGCGGCACTGCACGCGATGCGGAGGCGCGTCAGGTTCTGCAGCTTCTGGAGCGGCAGCTTCCGCTGATCGAGCGGGCGCGGCGCCGGGGAGAGGAGTACCGGGTCGCGGTCCTGGTGCGCGCGCGGCCGCACCTGGAGCAGATCGTCCCCCTGCTGCGCCGGAACGGCATCCCCTTTCGCGCCGTCGAGATCGAGCACCTTTCTGAGCGGCAGGAGCTTCTGGATCTGCGCTCGCTGACGCTGGCGCTGCTGCATCCCGCCGATCGAATCGCGTGGCTCTCCGTTTTGCGCGCGCCATGGTGCGGCCTGACGCTGGCCGATCTGCACGCACTCACCGGTTCCGATGACCCGGCCTTTCGGAAATGGACCATGCCGGAGCTGATCGAATCCCGTCAGCGCCTGCTTTCGCCGGATGGCCAGGAGCGGCTCGCTCGCGCCTGGGCCATTCTCCGCGGCGCGGATGCAGCGCGCTGGAGTGCCGGCTCGGTTGCTTCATGGATCGAGCGCACCTGGCGTACGCTGGGCGGACCGGCCTGCCTGGATGCCGCGGCCCTTGAGAATACGCGGGTGTTCTTCTCGCTTCTCGATTCCGTGTCGCCGGACGGCCTGCGGCTGCTGAACCGCGAATTCCTCGCCGAGCTGGACCGGCTCTTTGCCCAGCCTGATCCGCAGGTGAGCGACCGCTGCGGCATTCAGCTCATGACCATCCATCGGGCCAAAGGGCTCGGCTTTGAGGTGGTCATCGTGCCAGGGCTCGACCGGAAGTCCTCCTCCGACGGCCAGCCGCTGCTTTGCTCACTCCAGCGGCGCAATCCGTGGAATTCCGGCGACGAGGAATTCCTGGTGGCTCCGATTGGACCGAGGGGGGACGATTCTCACCCGCTTTACAAATGGGTCATGGATCAGCGCAAGATCCGCTTTGAAGAGGAGCGGAAGAGGCTCTTTTATGTGGCCTGTACGCGCGCCCGCACGGAGCTGCATCTGCTGGGAACTGCAATTCTGAGCGGCAGCGAAGTCAAGCCCGAAGACAGATCGAGTCTGCTCGAGACTGCATGGCCGGCATTGCACGACCAATTTGAGTTGCTGCTGGATGCCCGCAGAAACCGGCGGCCGGTCCAAAGGCTGCTGGAATTCCCGGCGCCCGGCGTGCTCGAAGAGATTGCAGCGGCGGCCGACGTGCCCGTCGGACCCAGACGGCTGCCCGGCAGTTTTGAAGTGAGCTTTGCAGCGAAGAATGTCATCGTCTCGCCCACACTTCCGCAACCGGCCGCCGCAAAGGAGGAATTCCGGCGTCCTGAAGGCTCACGACGGGTGCGCATCATTGGATCTGCGGTTCACACCATGCTGCAGCGCCTCGGTCCCGACTTCGCCGGCCTTTCCGTCGAGGACATTCGGTTGCGAGCTGGATCCGTTCTGCGTGGATTCGGGCTCAGCGGCGAGCCCCATGCATTGGCAACGGATGCTGTGGTGAACATCCTCCTGTCGTGCGCCGCTGACCCAGTTTGCGCGTGGATTCTTGCCGCCCACCCGGATGCGCAGTCGGAGGCAAGCTGGTCCGGCTATGCGTCCGGGTCGCGTTTGCAAACCTTGCGTGCAGATCGTGTGTTCCGCGCCGGGGCGGAGCCGCTTCTGCCAGGCGCTGATTGCTTCTGGGTTGTGGACTACAAGACCGGAGCGCCCGCGTCGACGGACCGGCAGAAGTGGCTCGCGCACCAGCGCGAGACGTATGCGCCGCAACTGGCAGCCTATGGGCGCACACTCCGCGCACTGCACGGGGCCGCCGTTCCCCTGCGACTCGGGCTCTATTACCCCGCGCTGGCCGAACTCGACTGGTGGGATCCGGAAGCGTCTTAGCTCTTCAGGGCGGAGTTATCGCCCGATACGGCTGCGCCGGCATGGTGGCGAACGTCCGCGCCGCGCACCCAGAAAATGACGTCTTCCGCGATGTTCGTCGCATGATCCGCGACGCGCTCCAGCGCGCGAGAGATCATCAGCGCATTCAGAGCCTGAGGAGCGACCGCCGGCTCCTTTTTCATCAGAGCCAGCAGCGTCGAATGCGCGCTGGCGTTGAGCTTGTCCACGTTGTCATCCATCTTCAGCACGGATTCGGCCATGTCCGCGTCGCCCTCGATGAACGCCTGCAGCGCCTTGCGCACCATTCCGCTCGCCAGATTTGCTGTCCGGGGAATATCGACCGGCAGGTCCACAGCTGGAAAGGACTGCAACTCGCGCACACGATCGCTGATCGCGCGCGCCGAATCCCCGACGCGCTCCACGTCGGCGTTGATCTTGATCACCGAAAGAATGAAGCGCAGATCGATCGCCATCGGCTGCTCCATCGCGAGCAGGTCGAGCGCCATCTGATCGATTTCCCGCTCCAGGCGGTTGATTGCCATCTCGCCCCGATCCACAAGATCGCAGATGGAGATGTCCCGGACGCGGTAAGCTTCGACGGCGCGCTGAATCGACTGCTCGGCCATCCCGGCCATCACCAGCAGCTTCTCTTTCAGATCGTCCAGGTTTTGCTGAAAGCGAATCCTCATCCGAACCTGCCCGTGATGTAATCTTCCGTCCTCTTGTCCCCAGGATTGGTGAATATTTTGTGGGTCGAATCAAATTCAACCAACCTGCCGTTCAGGAAGAAACCGGTGCGCTCCGCAACACGAGCCGCCTGCTGCATGTTGTGCGTGACAATCACGATCGTGTACTGCGACTTCAGCTGAAAGATTAGATCCTCAATTTTCGCTGTCGAAACCGGATCGAGCGCCGAGGCCGGCTCGTCCATCAGCAGCACTTCGGGATCGACAGCGAGCGCCCGCGCAATGCAGAGCCGCTGTTGCTGTCCGCCGGAGAGGCTGGCGCCGGACTTCTTCTTCAGATCGTCTTTCACCTCGTCCCACAGAGCGGCTTGCTGCAGGCTCCGCTGAACCACCTCGTCCAGAACCCGTCGATTTCTGAAGCCGTTCAGCCGCAGGCCCGAGGCCACATTATCGTAGATCGACATGGTAGGAAAAGGATTGGGCCGCTGGAAAACCATCCCGATACGGCGGCGCACTTCGACGGCGGAGATATCGCTGTAGATATCGACTCCGCTCACCTTCACGCCCCCGGTGACTCTGCCGATGGGGTTGGTCTCGTGCATGCGATTGAGGCAGCGCACAAAGGTGGACTTGCCGCAGCCTGATGGGCCGATCAGTGCCGTCGCCTCGTTTGGGGGAATATGCAGCGTGATGTCCAGCAGGGCGTGATTGGCGCCATACCATGCATTCAGGTTGTTGACTTCGATGCTGACGCCCATGCGTTAGCTTGCCCCTTTCAGCACTCCGCGTGTGGTGACGAATCGCACCAAAGCCACGGAAAGGACGATCAGCACAATGAGGACCAGCGATCCCGCCCAGGCGAGCCGATGCCACTCATCGTACGGCGAGAGCGCGTACACATAGATCTGCAGCGGCAGAGCTCCGATTGGCTGGTTGAGACTCATGCTCCAGAACGGGCTGCCAAAAGCCGTGAACAGCAGCGGGGCCGTCTCTCCCGCAATGCGCGCAAAGGCCAGCATGCATCCCGTAATCACGCCCGGCAGCGCAGTCTTGAGCGTAATGGAGAGCACGGACCGCCAGTTCGGGACACCCAGTCCGAGCGCCGCTTCGCGAATGGAGAGAGGCACCATCAGCAGCATCTCTTCCGTCGTGCGAGCGACGGTCGGTACCATCATGATGCCCAGTGCCACTCCGCCTGCGAATGCAGAGAAGCCTTTCATGGGCGCCACAATCAGCGCATACACGGCAATGCCCATCACGATGGATGGAACCCCGTTCAGAACGTCCGCGGTAAACCGCACCAAATTCGACAGCTTCGTGCCACGCCCAAACTCAGCAAGGTAGATCCCCGCAGCAATGCCTACCGGCACTCCCATGGCGCTGGCCAGCACCAGCAGCGTGGCTGACCCCAGAATGGCGTTCGCCATGCCGCCACCCAGTTCCCCCACCGGAGCCGGCAGTTTCGTGAAGAAGTTCCAGTTCAGGGAACTGGCGCCTTTGTAGACCAGGTCGGCAAAGATCGCCACCAGCGGCGCAATTACAAGAATCGTGCTCAGCACAGCCAGTCCCGTGGCCGTGTGGTTGGCCACCCACCGCAGTTTGCGGTTCGCTCCGCTCGTCTTCAGTCGCGGGTTCATCCGGGCTCCTATGCAGTTCTCGGCGGTGTGCCGCGCGTCACACCCCAGACCAGCAGGCGCGCCAGGATGTTGACGACGATGGTGACCAGGAAAAGGGCGAGGCCGATCTCCACCAGCGCGCTCCGATACGTGTCGTCGGCCGCCTCCGCGAATTCGTTGGCGATGACGCTGGCCATGGTGGCAGCGGGCGCCAGCAGGTTGCGGTGAATCGTCGGATTGCTGCCGATGACCATGGCCACAGCCATCGTCTCGCCCAGAGCGCGGCCCAGCCCCAGAATGATGGACCCGACGATTCCTATACGGGCATTGCGGAGGACGCCCACCCGGATCATCTCCCAGCGCGTGGCGCCCAGCGCCAGAACCGCTTCACGTTGCGCGCTGGGCACAGCCGTCATGACTTCGCGGGTGAGAGAAGAGATGATCGGCAGGATCATAATGGCCAGAATTACGCCCGCCGCGAACAAACCGATCCCAAAATCAGGTGTTTGAAACAGACCTGTCCAGCCGAGAATCTTTATTAACACGGGATTGACATAACCGCGGAGCAGCGGCACCAGAACGAAGATCGCCCAAAGGCCGTATACGACGCTGGGAATCGCGGCGAGCAGTTCCGTCAGAAACGAAAGCGGTCCACGCAGCAGGCGCGGGCACATCTCCGTGATAAACACCGCAACGCCTACCGCCAAGGGCACTGCGATGATCAGGCCCAGAATCGAAGAGGCGAGCGTCCCGTAAATGAACGGCAGCGCGCCAAAGTTGTTTGTTACCGGATCCCAGGCGCTTCGCAGGAAAAAGCCGAAGCCGAACTTGTGCAGCGACAGCCTGGAACTGCTGACCAGCTCCGTGGCGATCAGTGCGACGATCGCGAATATGCTCAGTGCGCAGAGCAGCATGAGCCAGCGAAATGTGGAGTCGGCCCAGCCGGAGTTGCCCCGCTTCTGAAGAAAATTGCGGATGACCGATGTGGGTGGCGGTGAGGGCACGGCAATGGGTACAAGACCGCCGGCGAGAGCGGCCGCGTCAGGACGTTGCGGGACGCGAGGTTCCTGGATACGCAAGGTCACACCGCAACCAGGCTACCCAGGAAGTTTGAATGCCGTGTTAATCGTGATGAAAAACAAGGAAATATCGTCACCCCGCCGGACAGAGCCCGAGTCCCTTAACTGGCCGGAATCACCAGGTATTGCTCCAGTTTCCCATCGGGCTCGGTAAAGGTAGTGATATTCAACTGGCGACTGCTGTTTGGGAACGTCACGCGGAACGCCCGAAAGGTCATGCCGCCCCGCAGCTCCTCGGCGGTCTGTTGCACCCGCAGCGGCTTTCCCAGAGGCGAAAGGCTTGTCTGGTAATCCTCAAGTGCCTGCTGGCTGAAATATGCATTGCACCATGGCGTGAACAGGTTGCGATCGATTTTCCCCTGCTGGAAACTCTCAAACAGCTCCAGCGCCTGCTCTTCTGGGGCGGACGCAGTCGACCGGCTCAGGCCCAGCAGAAGAGGCGCGAGTTCGCGTCCGATCATGCCGGCGGCTCGCGAAGCGTCCTGGTTCGTCAGCACGGCAACAGCGACCTTGTCCTGTGGGAACACAATGTTTTCGGAGACGAACCCCGATACTTCGCCCGAATGCTCCAGTTCCGGGTGCCCGTTCATGTTCGCCACAAACAGCCCAAGCCCGTAACGCGAACTGCTGCCGTTCTTCAGCATCACAGGGGCAAACATCTCGTCATAGGATTTCGGATCGAGCAACGAGCGGTTCATCAGGCTGAGGTCCCATTGCGCCAGGTCGTAGGCCGGCATGGCCAGCTCGCCTGCTGCAAACATCCAGCCGCGGCCCTCCTTCGGTGCCGGCCGCAGCGGCCCCAGCGCATAGCGGATGTATCCCTCCGCGTCCGGCTTGTCCAGCTTCTGCGCGTCCGAGTTCCAGACCTCTTTCATATCGAGGGGCCGAAAGACATGCTCCTGCAGAAACTGCATCAGCGGCTCTCCGCTCACCATCTCCACGATTCTGCCGGCGATCACGAAGTTCGTGTTCGAATACTGCCACTGCGTTCCGGGATCAAAGTCCAGCGGCTTCTTCCCCCACGTGTCCAAAATGTGCTGAGCGGTTGTCGGCTGGCTCATCGGCGGCATCAGGTAGTCTTCCGGCCAGTAGTCCTGGTAGCCGGAGGTATGCGAGAGCAGCATGCGGATGGTGACGTCGCCGGCTCGCGTTAGATCGGGAAGGTACTTCGCAACCGGATCGTTGATCGAGAGTTTGCCTTGCTGCTCCAGCAGCAGGATGGCCGCCGCGGTGAACTGCTTGGAGATCGATCCGACGGAGTATCGCATCGACGGCTCCGCTAATTCAACCGGATCCAGGCGCGCTTTGCCGTATGCCCGGGTGTAGGCGATTTGCCCGTCCCGCACAATGGCCACCGAGGCGCTGGGTACCCCGGTTTCTGCAAGAGCCTGCTCCGCCGCCTGGTCTACCTTTTGCTGCAGATCGGCCGGGAGCTTGTTGACGGTAATTTGATCCTGCGCAAAAGCCGTTGAAAACGCGAGGCTCAGCAGCAACACATATCCGGTTCCGGTCATTCTCAACTCCTCAGCGGCCTGGAACGGACGATCAGCCCTAAGCAGTTTCCAGGCCGGGAACAGCATAGCCCAGCGGTGCTATGCTACTACCCACCTGGAGCGCTGCCGATGCCCATGCGGGTTCCCACGACGGCCGTTCTGCTGTTGCTCATCGCCCCGGCAATCGCCTGTCAAACCGATCCCGCAGCGCAGACCGTTGCGAAATCGGCTGAGGCCCTGGCGCGGACAAAGGCTCCCGATCCTCCCGCAGCAAGTAATTCCACTCCAGCTGTGACGGAAGCGCACGCCGCCGAGGCCGTCGCCAAATCGCGAACGCTCTTCTTCTATACGTCACCGCGCAGCACGGTGGAGATGGCGGTCCACTCGATCCCGGAAACCGATCAGCAGCGGCTCGCTCGCCTGCGCGACAATTTCCGGGCTGCGGACTGCGACGGCAATCGCATGCAGGAGCAGCCAATATCCAGGAAGGGCGGCGAAAACGGGACCAATCTCATCTGCACCTGGCCCGGCGCAACCCGCGGCACCATCGTCATCGTGGCTCATTACGAGCACGAGGGCAAAGGGCAGGGCGCGCTCGCCGACTGGAGCGGCGCTGTTCTTCTGCCTTTCCTCTATGAGGCCATTCAGGGGCAGCCTCGCGAAAACAGTTACGTTTTCCTTGAAGCGTGGAAGCGCGTGGGCGCGGAGACCTGGCTGAAATCCCTTCCGAAGGCGGAACGGAGAAACATTCGCGCAGTGATCGACCTCGACGCTCTGGGGCTCGGCACTCCACGTTTCTATACGACCTTCAGCCCATTCGAGAATGCGCCGCCCGGCTCAGCTCATTTGCAGATGCAGCTGCTCTGGGCAGCTGTTGACGATGGCCTGACGCAGGCTCCCGAGCAGACCAGTACCCGCCATTGGCTTTCCGTCGACGACACCGATCCGTTCCGCGCCGAAACCATTCCCAGCATAGTCATCCATTCCGTTCCGCCGGAATCGGAACGTGTGCCGGGATCTGCCGATGACGTCGCCGCCGCCGTCAATGGCAATGCCTATTTCCAGACCTACCACCTGATCTGCGCCTATCTCGCCTCCCTCGATCGCGTCGCCGCGAAGCTCGATACGCATGATCGCATATGGGACGCAAGCGGTCCCATCGACGTGCAGCCGGAGTCCGAAACGCCGCGTGTCACCTTCCGCAATATCTATGGTGGCCGGCTTGGTGTGGCGCCGCCAAAGTAGCCTGCATACGCCCCAGTTATTTTTTGTGAGCAGTCGCTGCGCATCACTGCGCTGATTCGCGTGGGTGTTACCATTCCCGCCATGACGACACGGCGCGATTTTCTTTCGCTCGGCGCGCTCACGACCGCCGGACTCACCCTCCCTGACGCCTTTGCCCAAACGGCTGATGCCGTGAAGCAGATGAAGCCTCCGGCGAAGCCGGTCATTGTCACGCGTGTCACCGGCGACAACTCCATCCAGGAGGCGTATCAAATGCTCGTCGATGGGCAGGACACGCTGGATGCCGTGCATCATGTGTGTCTCGGCCGCGAGAACGATCCGCGCGACCATTCCGTTGGACTGGGCGGTTTGCCGAACGAGGAAGGCGTTGTCGAGCTTGACTCCTGCTGCATGCACGGTCCTTCACGTTCCGCCGGATCGGTCGGCGGCGTCCGCAACATTAAGAACGTGTGCCTCGTCGCTCGCAAAGTCTATGAGCACACCGGTCACGTCATGCTCGCCGGTGAAGGAGCGTACCGCTTCGCCCGCGACATGGGCTTCCCACACGAAGAATTGCTCACCGAAGACGCGCGGAAGATCTGGATGCTGTGGAAAGAGAACAATTCTCAGATGGACTGGTGGGGGCCGAGCATGAGCCAGCCGGGCTGGAAAGATCCTTATGCCGGCAGGCCTGCGCCGAAGCCCACCATCGACCTGCACGGCATGTCGGCGCTTCGGAAGGAATCGCCCGTGCAGACCGCCGATGTTCTCCAGCTTCGTCCCGGCGCGGTGCCGCGTCATCCAACGCAGGACTGGGCCGACACAATCCGGTTGCGCACGGAAAAGCTGATGCAGATGGCCGCCGATCTGGGGATCGCACCCGATGAGCGCTTGTTCGCAGCCGAACAGGTGCTGTGGCCGACGACCGGAACCATCCACGTCTCGGTCGTGAACAGCAAGGGCGAAATCTCCGGCGCGACCACCACCTCAGGCTTAGCGTGGAAACTGCCTGGCCGCCTCGGCGACTCGCCCATCATAGGCGCCGGCTGCTACACCGATCAGGACGTGGGCTCGGCGGGTGCGACCGGCTCAGGCGAAGAGAACATCAAGGTCGCCGGCGCGCATTCCATCGTCGAGCTGATGCGCCAGGGCATGAGCCCCCGCGATGCGGGCATGGAAGTGATGCATCGTATCGTCCGCAATTACAACGGCGACATGACGAAGGTGCGCCTGCTCGACATGGAGTACTACATCGTTCGCAAAGACGGCGCTTACGCCGGCGTATCGCTGTGGAGCACCAGCCCAACGGGCAGGCCACGCGTTTTTACGGTCCACGACGGGACTTATCGCGTGGAGAAATGCGCGTATCTGCTCGAAGGCGGCTCGCTGGAATGGCCGCCGTTCTAATCGTTTCGCGTGGCGCAATATGGCAGCGGATGTGCAGAAGGAGGAAATCCACCGCCCCCGGCCTGAGGCGCAGCATCCCAACGAGTGAGCACGCCAATTTAACCCGGAGAATCCCTATGGATCAACGTGTGCGCCGCGGCGATGTCCGCGAAGATCAGGTCACTTCGTATCTCGAACGGCAAACTGCACGGGCCCCGTCCAGTTCCTGGCTCGGCGCAGCGGTCTGCTCCATGATTGCCTCACTGGCCCTGAAGCTCTCCGGCAAAGAGCATGCCGCTCTTTTCGTCGGCCAGTGGGCCGCGCCCTTTCTGCTGATCGGGATCTACAACAAGATGGTGAAGCAGCACGGCTCGGACGCGTACTCCGAGAATTCCGACTCGTCGGTGTACGGGCGTTCCGAAGTTGCTTAGCAGAGAGAAGAATCCACCCTGCCCCATTACAACCGGCAGCAGGGTGGATTCTTCTTGCGCTTATCGTCCCAGGCCGTCGTTCTGGTGGTAATTCGGATACGGCGGGACCTGCGGCATCACCACCGGATGCTGCTTCAGCTGTTCCATGACAATGGATACAGCCTTTTCCAGCTGCAAATCGTGCCCCGCCGCCACGTCTTTAGGAAGCTCTTCCACCTCGACATCCGGAGGAATCCCGTGGCCTTCCACCTCCCAATCGCCCTTTAACCCATAAATGGCATAGCGCGGCGCGGTGACCAGGCCGCCGTCGATCAGCACCGGATAGTCCCCGATCCCGACCAGCCCTCCCCAGGTGCGAACGCCTACCAGTGTGCCCAGCCCGGCCTTGCGGAAATACCACGGCATGGCATCGCCGCCTGACCCCGCAGACTGATTGATGATCATGGCCTTCGGTCCGAAGATCGCGCCTTCTGGATCGTGCACCGGCTTGCCGTCGCGCTCAATGGCGCCCGAGAGCACCTTCTGGCCGAGTACGTTCACGACGTAATCAGCGATGAAGCCCCCCTCGTTATAGCGCTCGTCCAGAACGACACCGTCACGATCGATCTGCGAGTAGAAATACCGGTTGAAGTTGTCATAGCCCGCGCCGCCAGTGTTGGGCATGTAGATGTAGGCGATCTTTCCGCCGGAGAGCTTATCGACCATCCGCCGATTGGACTCGATCCAGTCGATGTTGCGCAGGCCATGCTCGGAGTCCGCCGGAATCACCGTGACGTCGCGCGCATCGCTGCCATCCGGCTTGCTGCCGACTCGGATGACCGTCTGCTTCCCGGCGGCTCCGTCGAAGAAGCTGTACAGGTTATCGCTGGCGTGCAGCTCGCGCCCGTTCACCGCGATGAGGTAATCGCCAACATTCACGTTGACGCCAGGCACCGTCAGGGGAGCGGTCAGAGACGGCGTCCAGTTCTGACCGTTGTAAATCTTCGCGAAGCGGTAGCGGTCGTTCTCGACCGTGTAGTCGGCGCCGAGCAGGCCTGGTTTCGGCGCCTCCGAACGCTCACGCGGACCGCGCACGAACATATGCCCCACTTCGATCTCGCCCAGCATTTCGTTGCAGAGATACGTGAACTCATCCCGCGATGACAGTTGTGCGACGTACGGCTCGTATTTCGCCTCAACCTTCTGGAGATCGAGGCCGTGCAGGTGCGGGTCGTAGAAGAAGTCGCGCTCAATGCGCCAAGTCTCGCGGTACATCTGCGCATATTCGGCGCGCGGATCAACCGTGGCAAACATGCCGTGGTTGTTGACCGGTTTACCGGGGGAACTGCCGCCCGGCTTCAGTTCGCTGGCGCTGGCGAGGAACCAGCCGTCCCCTCGGGCATAGAAGACCTTATCCCCGTTGAACGAGACATTGAAACCAGTCAGGCTCGTCAGGACTTCCTCAGTCTTTCGCTCGTCCGTCGTGAATCTCCAGATCGCGCGAATCGGCGGCCCGGATTCCCAACTCGTGCGCCCGAACGGCCGTCCCTCGGCAAGGTACAGCACGCCCGTCTTGCCGACAGCAAGGTCGAGGTAATTACGAGCCGGAATCGGCAGCGCGAGAATTCGATTGCCGATACCGGGGAGATCGACCACCGTTGGCTTCGGCTTTTCAGGCTCCTTCTTCTCTGCCTTTTCTTTTCCTTCAGCCGGCTTCTCTGATTTGTCGGCGCTCTTTGCCTGATCGCCTTCCGGGCCGGGCTTCTCCTCCGATTTCACCTTCTCGTCATCGCTTTGCGGCGGGACGGGCGAAGCTCCATTTTTGGCGAGGACGACGACGTAGGCGCTGGACGTGGTTCCCCGATCGAGCGAAGACAGATCGATGCCTGCCTGCGAGGGGCCATTGTTCGTCGACGCGGTGAAGTAAAGATACTTGCCGTTAGGATCGAACACCGGGTGCGCGACATCGCTCATCCCGTCGGTGATCTGGGTTGAAGAGTGCGAAGCGAGTGAATACAGAAAAATCGCATGCAACTGGTTCTCGAGGTCCCGCGTGTAGGCGATCCACTGCGAGTCCGGCGACCATGCAATTTCCAGCGAACGGTCGAAAGAGCCGCGCAGCCCAGTGTCGATCTTGACCGGCTTGCCGCCCGAAGCCTCCACATACCAAACCCGTATGTGCTTGTCGCTGTAAGCAATGTATTTGGAGTCGGGCGACCAGTGGGGCTTATAGAAGAACGATGGATCAGGCCCAAGGTCGATCACTTTGGGCGGCTTCAGTCCCTCCTGATCGCGAATATGGAGCTGATATTCGCCGGTGGCTTCGCTGAAATACGCGATCGACTTGCCGTCCGGAGACCATGCTGGATCGCGCTCCGCGACTCCGGGTGTCTTGGTCAGGTTGCGCGTGTCGCCCTTTTCTGCGGGCAGCGTAAAGATGTCGCCGTGCGCTTCGACAACCACGCGCGCGCCCGTCGGAGAGACGGCTACATTCAGAACTTCGCGCGCCGGAATGTTTTCAAGGTGCGGCACCAGCCTGGGCAGATCGCCGTGGATCGTGATCGGAACCGTGTGCTCCTTCTGCGAAGCGAGGTCGTACAGGTGCAGAGAGCCGAACTGCTCGTAGACCAGCGCGCCCGGTCCAGCTGCGACATTCTTCAGGTCGTAGCCCCGGTTCTCCACGACTTGCTTCACCTGCTTCGTCTCCGTGTCGTAGCTGAAGAGCGAAACAGGCCCGTTGCGATCGGAGAGGAAGTAGACGGTCTTGCCTTCCCACACAGGACTCGCGTCATTGGAATTTGCGTCCCGGGGCACTTTGACCAGATCCAGCGATTTCAGGTTCACAACCCACACCGGCGTGGTCTGCCCGCCGCGGTAGTGCTTCCAGGCCTGTTCCCACTGCTCCACAGGAACGTACGCAATGTACTGCCCGTCCGCGCTGATCGACCCAAACGCCGCCGAAGGCAGAGGCAGCACCGCAGGCGATCCGGTACCGTCCGCATGCGTCCTGAACAGCCGTGGGAAATCCGAGTAGCTCAGGCGGTCCGATGTGAAGAGCACGTCCTTGCCATCCGGAGTCCAGCCAGCCGCAACATTGCCTGAGGGATCCCAGGTGATGCGACGCGGGACTCCGCCGTCAGCCGCGATGACATAGACCTCGATCACGCCGTTTTGGCGCGTGGAGTAGGCGATTTGCGTCCCGTCGGGCGAGTAATAGGGCCCCGCGACCACGGATCCTTCCGAAGTGAGGCGCTGACCTTCGCCGCCGTCCCGTGGCACGGTCCAGATATCGTCGGCATAAACGAAAGCGATGCGGTCGTGGCTCAGCGATGGATTGCGCAGCAGCAGCGGATGATCCGATTGCGCGGCGGCCAGAACAGCGAACGACGCGAGCGATGCGAAAGCAAGCACAGGGGCGAAACGACAGAACATACGAGACATAGACACGAACCTCGGAGGCTGCGAAATCATGGAGTGGACCGGGCGGCAGGCGCAGCAATCCGCACCGGCACGCCTGAATCACGGAGGAGTGGCATCCACGATATCACGGCATTCGCGACAAAGAGCACGATGCCGTCCGAGTGCGGGAACGCCGGAAAGCGGGCTGATTTGAATCAGCCGCGGCGACGAATCAGCAAGTCTGCTGCGATGGAAAGGAAAAAAATGACGGAGATGACGCCGTTCATCGTGAAGAATGCCGCATTCAGCCGCGTCAGGTCGCGCGGGGAAACCAGCAAATGCTCCCACAGAAGCAGTGACGCAACGGCGGCAATGCCGACGAATGCAATCGGTCCCAGATGGAACAGGGCAACGAGCCAGACCAGCAACGCCAGCATGGTGAGGTGCATGGTGCGCGCGATCAGGAAAGCATTGGCAGTTCCCAGCGTTGCCGGAACGCTGAGGAGTCCCGCCCCGCGGTCATGGGCCTCATCCTGGCAGGCGTAGAGCACGTCGAATCCCGCGACCCAGAAAAGCACCGCGGCGGTGAGCACCACGATTCGCGGATCGAGCGAGCCGCGAATGGCAATCCAGGCTCCGCTCGGAGCAATGCCCAGCGCCAGCCCCAGGAAAAGATGCGACCAGCGAGTGAACCGCTTTGTGTAGGAATAAACGAACAGAACAGCCAGCACGACCGGTGACAGCAGCAGAGTCAGCCGGTTCAGTTGCGCGGCTGCCAGCAGGAACACGACCGACATGACCACTGTGAATGCTGCCGTAAACTGGCGGGTCAACAAGCCGGCGGGAATCGCCCGCATCTTCGTGCGCGGGTTCTCGGCGTCCAGTTCGGCATCAGCCCAGCGGTTGAAAGCCATGGCGGCCGAACGCGCAGCCACCATGCAGACCACAATCCAGAGCAGTTTGCTCCAGGCCGGCCATCCATGGGCCGCAAGCATCGCTCCAGTCAGCGCAAACGGGAGAGCAAAAATCGAATGCTCCCACTTGATCATCTCCAGCGTCACGCCGATCGAGCGCAGAAGGGCCATGGATACAGACTACAGCCAGCCGCACACCTTTCCACGCCGGCGATTTGGCTTCCAGTCTGCAAGAAATTGCAGGGCCTGCCGGAAGACAGGCCCCGTTTGTTAGTGCGAGGGCGTTTCGTTCGGCGCGTTCGCGACCTGGAGGTCGTTTGTCACGCTGAACACGCCGGGAACCCCATTCGCCTGGATACCCGCAGCATTCTTGTCTGCCTGGTTATCAACCGTTCCGTAGAGGGTTACGTGTCCATTCGCGACCTGAATGCGGATCGGCTTCATCGGGTCGATCGCGTACTTGTTGAGCGATGGGAAGCCGTAGATGGCGCGGAATTCCCGCACCCGGATCTCATCGTCCATGTTGGAGGTTGGATCGACCTGGATGTCGTTGATGACGTCCTTTACGCCTTTGGTGTTTTCGGCTACCGCAACAGCGTCAGAGGCAGCGATCGGTCCTGCGGCATGCCCGCTCAGCACCACAACGCCATTCTGGGCCTGTACCCCAATCGCCTGGAACGCGATCGGGACATTCCCCCAAAGCTGGCTGTTAATGGCCTTGCCCACCTTTTCGGTAAGCTGCTGATCGGACATTTCCGGCCCGTTCACCTGAACCTCGTCGCGGATGGCCTGAACCCCCTTGACGTGCCGTACCTTTTGTTCGGCCGCCAGTTTGTCCGCGAGCATATCGGTGCTGCCCGTTAGCGTGGCAACCCCGTTTTCAACCGAAACCTGAATGCCCTTAAACCGCGATCCGTTGATTGCTTTCTGAGCCGCGGTCTGAGCTCCGTCGTTTTGAGCAAACGCCGCCGGTACAACCAGGGCGGCAGCAATAGCAATTGTTGCAAGTCCTTTCATTTCATACGCTCCCGGCCCTCAGGTTCGATTTGTTTTCACTCCGGGGAGTCGCCAGCCTGCGCTGCGGCCCAATCCGGGGCTGAGGGCCTTCCACTTACATCAGACACGGCATGGGGCTGTTTGGATGCGCGCCAAAAGCCGCTCTCGTCGCTTTTTGAAGCTGTATCGAGAACGGATTTCAGCGACTTGCGTCGTCAGAGGCTTCCCGACTTCAGTGATAGCGCCGGTGCAGCCGGAAAATCAGAGAAAACACCCCCGATTCGTCCCGGACCGCCAGCACCGAAAAGTTGGGCGTCATCCGCCATTCCGCCTGGATCAGCTGCTCCGCAGTGGAATTCACGTTCGTTGCATAGGTCAGCGTCGCCTGCTTCGAAACCGGTTCGGTGACCGTAATGCGAGCCGTTGCGTTCCCTACGCCGGAGACGAATGTCGGGTCGATCCGCACCGATCCGCCGCCGAACAGCTTCTGGATGCGGCTCGAGAGGGTCGCGTTCAGCGCTCCGCCCAGCAGCGCGTCGGCGGTGGAGTTGACGCCGGCCTGCTGTTCCTCGGTCGAGTAAATCTGCTGTTCCTCCTGGGTTCGTCCCATGGCGAGCAGGGAAAAAATATCTTGTTCCGAGAGCGGCGGCTCAGAACGGAACGTTGGGTTCAGTTTGTTCGTCGTCCCCTGCAGGGCAATCGTGATGTTGTAATCCTCAACCGTGGTGGTCGCGGTGACGTCCAGCACCGGCTGGATATGCACCGGGTTGCTGAAGTAAATCTCCCCGTGCTGCAGCTGGAACTTTTCCCCGTTAAAGGTGGCGCTGCCCTCAGTGATCGTCACTCGTCCCAAAACGGTAGGCTGCTCCAGCGTGCCGCGAACCACGAGTTCAACATTACCGGCCAAGCGCGCGAACGAGTTCTGGAAGTCCAGCGACGGAGCCGACGTGATCCGCACGTCGAGACGGACACGATTCGCCGGCGAGTTCGGGTTCGGCGGCAGAGAGACTCCTCCGCTCGACGAGGCAACTGATGCGAAGTCGACGTCCTGGTTTACTGCGAAGGCAGTGAGCGTAACGCGGCCGCTCAGCAGCATGCTCGCCTGAGTGCCCTGGAACCGAATGTCGGCATCGGCCGTTGAAGTAACTCCCTCCGGATACCGAATCCGCACCCCACGCGCGGTTGCGGTCAGGTCGGCGTATAGCCCACTGTGATACGTGACGAACCCGCCGATCTTGATGAGACCACCGCCGCTGTAGGCGGTGACGTTCTGGAAGACCAGGCGATTCTGGTTGAAGGTTAAGTCACCGTTCATGCGGCTCACGCCGTTCGTGTAGTCCTCGAGCGCGACATTGACGTTCGTGAATTTCACATTTCCCGTGAGGTCCGGATTTTCCGTCGTGCCTTCGGCAGCCACCGTGAAATCCACGTGGCCCGACGAAATGATGTCGGTATCAAGACTCTGCGCCAGGGCCATATTCACCGAGCCGTTAGCGTTGACACGCATCGTTCGGGGCTGATCGAAAAGCGCGATCGTGCCCTGAGCATTCAGGTCGGTGTCCGGCCCCACAATCCGCAGCGGATCGAGCCGAAGTGTCCCGCTGGAGAGCGAGGCATGCAGCGGTCCCTCGCTGTGAAGGGGCACGTCCTCCAGCGTAACCGCCAGCTGGCTGACCCGCGCATCGCCATTCAGCTCTTTGAGCTTCTTCAGGGGACCCATCACACTGACGTCAGCATCGATCGAGCTGCTGCCGCGGATGCCGCTGACGGAGAACGTGCGCAGAAGGGGATCGATATTGAATTTGCTGATGCTCAGCTTCGCGCGCGTCTCGTAATCGCCGGTGAGCTGCGTGTCTCCTGCAAGATCAATGCTGGACCCGTTCAGATGCGCCGCCACATGCAGCTGCAGCGCCCGCCCTGCGGTGTGAGCCTCTGCATCCACCGAGCCGGTGGATTCCTTCGCCAGGGTCAGATTGCGCAGGTGAAGGTTGGCCTCCAAACTGGGCGTCTTCACCGGTCCGCTGCCGTGCGCCTCGAAAATCACCGTTCCCGTGATGGGGTAGTGATCGTTCTGGATGCGCCGGATGTGCGCCAGTTCGAAGCCGCTGCCTTCCATCCGGAACTGCACATTCTGATTTGCGAAATCATACGTGCCGCTGCCCGTAATGTGACCGCCATCCAGCGCAAACAAAAGATTCGAGACGCTGACTTCTTTCCGCTTGAACCCGAGGTCTGTGGTCAGCGACCGGTAGGCTTCGCCCTCAATCGCGCCGCCGGTCGCGGTGATGTGCCCGCTGCCGCTGAGATCGCCAATCGTCCCGCTG
>DATGJK010000560.1:0-4665 GCA_035295245.1 Acidobacteriaceae bacterium | reverse complement strand
GGCCTATGCGCAGGCTACCGGGACCATGCTGGAGAGCTACATGGCCGCCGCAACACCGTTTCGCGAAGCGATGGACAAGTCGATGAAGCAGGCATTGCAGCAGCTTTCCCTGCCCTCCCGCGAGGAACTTGCCGCGCTGGCGGAGCGCTTCGCGAATCTCGAATTGCGACTGGATGATATGGATGCGAAACTCGGCTCGATCCTGAAGCTTCTGCGCAAAGAGAAGTCTGCGAGCGAGGGCAACAGCAAAGCTGAGACACCAGGGGCCGCTTCGAAGCCGCACTGAGCGAACTCGCAGCGCCGTTGCCGGCTGGCCGGAGCGCGTAATGCCCGCCGGTGAACCCACAGAATTTCGAACGACAGAGGAACTATGGCGCAGGCACTGACTTCTGATCCAATCGTTGCGATGGAAGAGCGGCTGCGGGTTCTGACGCGCGTCATGACGACAAAGGCCGCGATTGCTCAGACTCCGAAAGAGCTGGTGTGGACGCTGAACAAGACGAAGCTTTACCGCTATGTCCCGGTACTCCCGCCGGAGAAGCGGCATCCAGTTCCACTGATTCTGGTTTTCGCCATCATGAACCGGCCTTCGATTCTCGATTTGCGGCCCGGTCACAGTTTTGTGGAGTTCATGATCGGGCACGGCTACGACGTATATCTGCTGGACTGGGGAGTGCCAGGGTTCGAAGATCGGCATCTGAAGCTGGACGATTACGCAATCGAGTACCTGCCGCGAGCGATTCGAAAGCTGAAGGAGGTTTCAGGCAACGACGAATTCAGCATGCTGGGCTGGTGCATCGGGGCTATTCTGACGACCATTTATGCTGCGCTGCGGCCGGACGACGGCCTGCGCAATCTGCTGCTGCTGACCGCGCCGCTGGACTTCTCCAACCGCGATGGCATCACGTTTGCGCGCTGGGTTGACGAGAAGTATTTCAACATCGATCAGCTCCTCGACGCCTTCGGCAATATGCCCGGAGAGATGATCGACTACGGCGCGCGCGCGCTGCGGCCGGTAGAGAATTATGTCCTGAATTACTGCAAGCTGTGGGACAACCTCGACGATCCGCTGGTGGTCGAGGCCTGGCACGCCATGAACACCTGGGTGACGGATAACATCCCGATGGCGGGCGGCGCGTACCGGCAGCTCATCGAGGAACTCTACCGCAGGAACAAGCTCATCAATAATCAGCTGATCGTGCGCGGCGAGCGCGTGGATCTGGCGAAGATCCGGGCAAACCTGCTGACCGTCATTGCCAGCGGCGATCACATCACGCCGCCCTGCCAGTCCGAGGCGATCATGCAGAAAGTGTCGAGCGCGGACAAGGAACTGTTCCGGATCCGCGGGGGACACATCGGCATTATGGCGGGAAGCGGAGCGCCCGCGGTGACCTGGCCGCACATCGACCAGTGGCTGAGCGCCCGCTCCCGCTGACGGAAAGCACTACATGTACAGACCACCGTTGATATTGATCTGCTGGCCGGTGATGTAGGCGGCATCGCAGATCAGAAAGGCCGCAGCTTTCGCGATCTCTTCAGGTTCCGCAAACCGCTGCAACGGGATTCGGGTCCTGATTTGGTCGAGGACGTCGCCCGGTATCGCCGTGAGCATGTCGGTTGCAGTGAATCCCGGAGCGATTACGTTGGCGGTGATGTTGTATTTCGCCAGTTCCAGTGCAAGCACTTTGGTGAAGGCGATGATGCCGCCCTTGCTGGCGGCGTAGTTCGCCTGGCCGAAGTTGCCGGCCTGTCCGGAGAAGGAGGCGATGTTTACGATCCGGCCGAATTTCTGCTCGATCATGGAGGGCAGCGCGGCCGACGTGCAATAAAAGATGCTGTTCAGGTTGGTCTCGATCACCTCGAGCCACTCATCGTCCGTCATCTTGCGGATTGAGCGGTCGCGGGTGATACCGGCATTGTTGACGAGGACGTCAAGGCGGCCAAAGCTGTCGACGATCTTGCGGACGACACGGCGAGCTTCCTGCCGGTCGGAGACGTCGCCCTGAAGCAGGCAGCTCTCGCCTCCGGCTGACTCGATTTCATCTCTGAGTTCCTGCGCACGGCTGATGCTGGTAAAAAAGTTGATGGCGACCGTGGCCCCGCGCTCAGCGAGTTCCTTTGCAATGGCGCGGCCAATCCCGCGCGAAGCGCCGGTGACCAGTGCGACCCGGCCTTCGAGCGGACGGGCAAACGGGATCCTGATTGCTTCTAAAATTTCAGTTACTTCAGCTGTTGCCATAAAATTGCTCCTCAAAAAAGATTGCGTTTAATTCAGGGCCTCGAAAACGGCGGCAATGCCCTGCCCGCCGCCGATGCACATGGTGACGAGCGCATACTTTCCGCGATTCCGGCGGAGTTCGTGCAGCGCTTTGACGGTAACAATGGCGCCTGTTGCGCCGAGCGGGTGACCGAGCGAAATTCCAGAACCGTTCGGGTTGGTTTTGTCAGGGGGGAACTCAAGCTCGCGGCGTACCGCAAGAAGCTGCGCGGCGAAG
The DNA here is from genome assembly GCA_035295245.1 of Acidobacteriaceae bacterium. GTDB lineage: Bacteria > Acidobacteriota > Terriglobia > Terriglobales > Acidobacteriaceae > Palsa-343. Next base: position 2,170 of record DATGJK010000560.1, on the reverse strand, counting down.
GCCTCGTTCAGTTCGATCACGTCCATCGCTTCGGTGTTGAGGCCGGTGCGCTGATAGAGTTTGCGAACGGCCGAGATGGGACCGATGCCCATGATGGCCGGTTCCACTCCGGCGACGGCGTAGTCGATGAGGCGCGCGATCGGCTTCAGCCCGCGATCTTCAGCAGCTTTGCGCTCCATCAGAACCACGGCAGCCGCCCCATCGTTAATGCTCGAGGCATTGCCGGCGGTGACGGTGCCCTGCGGATTAAATGCAGGCTTCAGCTTTGCCAGATTTTCCAACGTCGCATCCGACCGAGGCTGTTCGTCCACCATGAACGGCACCGGACCGTTCTTCGATTTCAGGTCAATGGGAACGATTTGATTGCGGAAATAGCCCTCTTTGGTGGCAGTCATTGCGCGCCGGTGGCTCTCGCAGGCCAGCTCGTCCTGATCGTTGCGGGAGATTCCCCATTGGCGGGCGACGTTTTCCGCGGTGTTGCCCATGTGGACCTCATCGAATGGGTCGGTGACGGCCGCGACCAGAGCGTCGATCGCAGTGGCGTCATTCAGGCGGGCTCCCCAGCGCATTGCGGGCAGCCAGTACGGCGCACGGCTCATGGATTCTGCACCGCCGCCAATGGCAGCATCGGTGTCCCCGTGCTGGATCGCGTCGGCCGCGGTCAGGATGGCCTGCAGACCGCTGCCGCAGAGCCGGTTGAGGGTTAGTGCGGGAGTCTCTACCGTGAGCCCGCCGCGCAGCGCGGCGACTCGCGCCAGATACATATCTTTAGGATCGGTATGGATGACGTTACCAAAAACAACATGTCCGATATCGCTGGGCGCCAGACCGCTGCGCTGCACGCTCTGACAAACAACCTTCGCTGCGAGTTCCGTGGGCGGGATGTCTTTCAGCGCGCCTCCGAATTTGCCAATCGCGGTGCGTACCGCGCTGAGAACGACGACTTCTCGATCTTTCATTTGTCTGCTCCTTTCATCATTGAACCCTCGTTCCGGCCTACATGGGCACGCCCGCCAATGGAGAGCTGCACGAATGCGCGGGCGCGCGGCTTTCGGCAAGTCGCAAGCCGGATGAAAATTGAAAATGCGGGAAAGGCGCGGAGCGGGCGATCGAAGCAGGGGACGGACCCTGCAGAGTACCTCACTCTGACCCATCGACACGCAAGGTAGCGATCAGCACACACGGTGGCGACCTTACCCTGATGCGTGACGAAAAGCAGGCTGAGGAACTTGCCTTCCGAGGCGCCAGGACTAGCAGCAGTTATCCAGCAGCAGAGGAGTGTAAGGGATTTTCAGCAAATCGGAAACTGCAGGCAACGTTTAATTTACGCCCGATGCTGTAACAAATTTGCACATGATGCAATTTGGGACGCGGCATTTTGACTTGATGAAAACGAGACTAATGAGAGGAAAACCCGGGACGAAATACCGAATGGGAGCCTATCCGCGCGCCAAGTAGCCAGCATTGCGCAGGATACGGCGCACTTTTTTGGGCGACACGGACAAGCGCTCAGCAACGCGCGAGATTTTTCGATCTTCGCGCAGCCACACTTTCGGAATGACGATCTCAGCAAATTCTTCGGTGATCTGCTGGAAGCTTTTGTCGCCCACCATTCCTTCCGACCAGCCGCGAAGTGCGTCACTGATACCGGACGCCTGCACGATCATCGACTTCAGGGCGGCGAGGTCATCCGCAAGATGGTCATTTTCGCCCGGCTCCATCAGAGCGGCAGCTTCGCTGGCACAGCGCCGCGCCTCCTCCCAGTCCTGAAAGAAGTCATTCGCAGCGGTCATTCCGCGGGCGATCCACCCCCCAGCCGCCAGACGGCGGTTCTGTGTGGTCTGCGCCAGCGCGAGGGCCTCTTCGCTGTGTCGCTTGGCATTGTTGGCGTAGACAGCAAGATCGACATCCTCGCCGAGCTGCTCTTCCACCCGGGCATTCTCCGCAGCCGCCTGGAGGATGCGCGCCCGGGCCATGAGAATCGCGTCGTCCTTTTCCTGACCGATGTCGTAGGCCGCAGACGCCTCCTGCGCAGCGCGGTCGATGTCGCCACGATCCAGGTGCAGGTACCCCAGGTTGAAGATCACATTCCCAATACCGCCGGCATGCGCGTGCAGCTCGTAGATCTGGCGAGCTCGCGTCAGATCCTGAATGGCGTCACGGCAAATCT
>DATGJK010000559.1:0-5355 GCA_035295245.1 Acidobacteriaceae bacterium | reverse complement strand
AGCCGTATTCCCTGCTGGTGGGGCACCTGGTGGGGGTGGGCGCGGGATTCCTGTCGCTGTGGGGGACGCGGGCGTGGTGGGTGCCGCCGGTGTCGGGGGCGGGCGTGCCGCTGAGCCGGGTGGCTTGCCTCGTGCTGGCGGCGGCGCTGACGGTGTTCCTGAACCTGCTGATCCAGGCGAGCCAGCCGGCGGCCACGGCGACAGCGCTGCTGATCGCAGCCGGACTGTTGCAGCGTCCTGTGGATGCGGCGGTCATGATGGGCGCGGTGCTGCTGATGGCGCTGGTCGGCGAACCGCTGCGGCGGCTGCGACTGAGCAATCCGGTGCTGAAACAGGAAGAGCAGAACGAGAAGTAAGGAGCGCAGCACCAGGACGACGCCGGTTCCCGGCGCCGCAGGGTGGAAACGGGAATTCTTTTGTCATCGGGCCGTGGTAGTTTGCTATGCTGGCGCATCCCCCGCGGAGGTTCACGTGACCACTGCGACGATTGCGAAGCCGCCGAAGCCCGCGCTGGTGCCGGCGCCCCCGGAGGCACTGGGCCCCCTGCAGCAGCTGATGTACGGCCTGATTTACCCCGGGGTTCTGGGTACCGGGATCGTCCTGACCGCCGTCCGGGCGGCGCACGAACCTTTCGGGCAGGTTGTATTGGATCCTTCGGTGCTGGTGGGCATCGTCACCGGATTGTTTTTCTGCGCTTCCTTCGACTCGGCTTTTTACTGGCCTGAGGACGAAAAGTCGAAGGGCCGTTACGGCCGGAAGGCTTTCGCGGTCGACGTGGTGGAGGTGGCACTGATGTTTACCTGCTTTCACTTCCTGCGCTTGTTCGAGGATCCAACCAGGACGGTGGCGCCGAATCTGCCCGCAGCTTACGGATTTTTGGCGGCGGACGTTCTGCTGCAGTTTCTCTGGCGAGGAGCGGTCGGGCTGAAGATGGGATTCCGGTGGGAAATGAGGGTCTTCGCCACTGTGATTCTGATCATCGGCGCGGTGGGCGGCGGGTATTACCGCTGGATCAATCCGGCAGTATGCGGGTTGTTCCTGGGCCTGTTGATCCTCTACGTGCTGATTGATCCACGGTACCGGCCGCCTGCTGGCACCTGAGGAGTTTGCGGGTCCGACTGGGTCAGCAGCAGGACGAGAGCGGAGGAGCGCTAGCTCCGGACCGCGGCTGGCTCGGGGATGAGCTTCATCGCGGCCAGGAGGGCGGCGACGCGCGGGTGCGGGCGGATTGCGTCGAAGGTGGGCATGGGGAGTTCGGTGAGGCGCATGACGCGCTGTTGGCGCGCGGCGTCGAGGTGGTCGAGGGCGGCGTTGGTTTGTCCGAGGGCGAGGGCGACAATCGCCAGGTCGAGGGGAGAGACGTAGCGCTCGGCGGCCGTTTGCGTGAGGGTGGCGAGGATCGCGGAGGCACGCTGCGTGTCTCCAGCTTTGGCGGAAGCGCGCGCCAGCGCGGAGAGGTACATGGGGGCGCCGTGGGCCTGGTCGGCGGCGCGGGAGAAGACGCCGGCGGCTTCAGGAAAGCGGTCGAGGGCTTCGAGCACATGTCCGAGGAACCAGTTGGCGATGGGTGAGTTGGGGTCGAGGGTGACGGCGCTTTCGGCTTCCTGCAAAGCCTGGCGGAAACGGCGGGCGCGGAAGCAGGTGAATCCGGCAAAGGCAGCGGGACCGACGGAGAGAGGCTCGGCTGCGCGAGCCTGGAAGGCCTGGGCGATGGCTTCGTCGTGGCGTCCGATGATGGAGAGCAAATTGGCATACCACTGATGCGCGAGTCCGCAGGCGGGGTCGAGGCGGAGGGCCTCGCGGTAGTGGGATTCGGCGGCGGGCCAGTCCCAGTCATAGCCTTTGAGGATGTCGGCCAGGGCAACGTGCGCTTCGGCGAGCGAGGGATCGAGCTGCAGGGCTCGCGCGGCGGCGGCGCGGGCGCGGGGATAGACGTCGTGCGCGGGCTGCAGGCCGTGAATGCCGAGCGTGATCCAGGACTTGGAGAGTCCCAGCCACGGGAGCGCGTAGTCGGGGTCGATGTCGATGGCTTTCTGGAAGAGGCGGATGGCCTCGACGTAGGAGTCGGGGGTCTTGCGGTTCCAAAAGTGCAGCCCCCGCGCATAGAGCGCGGTTGCCTCCTCGGGCGCGGCCTGGGCGGCGACGCCGATGAAGCGGTAGCCCTGGGTGGGAACGGTTTCGATGAAGCGGGGGCTTTTGGCGTCGTCGCCGAGGACGGCGCGGAGCTTGCGGATGGCGGTGTTGATGGCGGCTTCGGCTTCAAGGAAGGAGCCTTTGCCCCAGATTGCCTCGATGACCTCTTCGCGGCGCACGAGGCGGCCGGGGCGCGAGGCGAGCAGGATGAGGAGCTGCATAGGGATGCGCTCCAGACGGAGCTTCGCACCGGCGCGGCGCAGCTCGAATCCGTCGGGATTGAGCTCGAACGGGCCGAAACGGATCCGATTGGAAGGCATGGCGGACAGTGTAGCGGGACGGCCGTGAATCTTCAGGAAAAATTCAGACGCCCTCCATGGCGATCGCCGGGCGGCACTGCCAGGATTCCTTCACCCGGGAAAGTTCCGGCAAGGAGGAAGAGATGATGAGGAAGATGCTGACGTGGATGCTGGCCGGAGCCGCACTGCTGCTGGCGGGAGTCCGCGCGCAGGGGGCCTGCTCGAACAGCACGCTCCGCGGAAAATATGCGTTCACCATTACGGGACAGATTCTGGCGCCGGCACCGGCGGCGGGTCTGGTTTCGGGCACGGCGATGACGGTCTTCGATGGCGATGGCGATCTGACGCAGGTCGACCATGTGGTTCACAACGGCGTGGCGCCGATTGAGGATTGGCGGCCGGCAACCGGTTCGTACGGGATTAATCCGGACTGCACCGGGTGGATGACGATTACGGCGCACCCGACCCAGGCAGCCGATGCGAGTCCCGAACTGAAGCTGTTTATCGTGGTGACGCGCGATGGCAGTCAGGTGGACACGGTGGTTTCGGGGTCGCCAACGGCTGCGGCATTTGCCGCAAACATCACGAGCATTGGCGTGCGCCACGGCGAGGACGACGACGACTAATTCTGCACTTTGAATCTGCCTGGTTCGAACCGGCATGGACCGCCGTCAGTGGTGGTCCATGCCGATCTGCGGGTTGGCGCGGGTGCCGGTGATGGCGACAGGGACTTCGGTGCCGGCTCCATGCTTGGCGAAGAAGGGATCGACGGGGATGAGCAGCAGGGCCTTCCAGCCGGTGACCATCTGGGAGATGTGGGCATCCATGCGGGCGGTCCCATGGAAGTCGAGCGATTCACCGTTGAGGTTATAGGTGCCGCTGAGGGCGATCTTCGCGCCGGGCACCTGGTAATTGAGGCCGGTGAGGGAAAGGCGGCGGTTGGCGAAGAGGAAATTGCCACGCATGTCGCTGCGGACGCCGGCGGCGGTGGCGGCCTGGAGATTCCCAGCCTTCAGGGCAGCGTTTTCCTGCTGCGCCTGGCCGGCTTTGCCCTGCCCGCGCAGGCTGAGCTGATCGATTTGATGCTGCAATTTGGCGCTGGTGAAGCGCGCTCCGGCAATGGCGAAGGTGCCGTCGAGGCGCACACGCGAAGTGACCGAGCCGGGACCGGGCGGCAGGAGGAGATCGGCGTGGAGTTGCAGGTCGCCATTCATGAGAACCGGCTGGCGGCTGGAAGCCAGATCGAGGACGTCCTGGGTGCGGCCGGGGCCGATGGTGACGGTCAGGTGGATATCGTGCCCGGGTTCCCCGGATGGATTGCGGACGACTTTGCCGGTGGCGACGATGTGGGTGTGGCTCAACCAGGCGTCGACGGGGCTGAGGTACGTGTCGCCGCTGGTACCGTCGACGGTGGCGTGGAAGGTCGTGTTCAGGGGAACGGGGCGGTTGGCAGTGTCGAGGCTGAAGTTGGGGGTGCGGGTTTCGCCGTTGACGTCGATGCGGTCCAGCTGGCCGGAGTAGCTGCCGGTTGACGAGAGAGTGCCGCCGATTCCCTTGAAGGGATTGAGATTGGCGTTGGTGAAGGAGTAGGTGCCGTCGAGGGGGGTATCGCCGGGACTGTCCTGATTGAAGGGTCCGAAGTCGCCGCTGGAGTCGATATCGCCAACGGGTTTGGGATTGACCAGGATGGCATGGAACTTGAGAGGACGACCGGCAGCGACGGAAGTGAGACGAAGCCGATGGATGACAAAGTGCAGCGGCTGTTTGGCGGGGTTGCCGTTCTCAATGATGAGGTCGGCCTGGTCGATGAGGACCTGGCCGACCTGGACCTTGATTCCGCTGGTGCTCGCGTCCTGGCCCGGGCCGCCCCCGGAGAAGCCCGTTACGCCGGAGCGCTGGTTCTTCGGAGGGATGCGGACGGTAAGTCCGTGCACCTGGACGCGGTTGACGAAGATGGGGGAGCGGAAGAGCTGCTGCCAATGGACCATGTGGAAGCTGAAGTTGCGGGCCTCCAGCATCGGATCACTCTCGCCGCGGGCCGGCTCGCCGGGGGCGCCGGAGGTCATGTTGAGGTGGTTCGGGTAGAGGCGCAGGCCGGTGCCGGAGACCTCAAAGCCTTTGACCATGGAGACCTGAAAGTTGTCGAGCTCGACGCGGCTGTCGTAGCGGGCGCTGAGGGTTTCGATAACTTTGGCCTTGAGCATGGGGCCAGCGCGATGGAGGAGGATGTCGCCGGCGACGAGCAGGCCGGCGAAGGCGGCCAGCGCCACGGAGCAGATCACGATGAGGAAGCGGCGGAGCAGGCGGTGCTCGTGCGCGCGCTGGATGTGCGGCTCGGTCGAATGGGTGCTGTGGGTCAAAACCAGGTGCCTCTCGCGCCGGAACGGCAGAACCTGGCACGAGCGCGACGTGCCTCTCGGTTAGAACCCGCGGATGGCAATCCGGCTGCCATCGTCAGCGGCGATTTTCCGGTTTATCATGCAACGGCAAATGATTGCCGGGATGAGTAAGGCGCGGAAATGGCGGAACGGGATGGCGGCGATGCTCGCGCTGCTTGGGGCGGCTGTCTCTCTCGAGGCGCAGCAGCCGAAGGCGACGGCTCCGCCGCAGTCGGGCGCGCGGGCGCTGGAACCGGCGCCGACTCTGCCGATCGACACGTATATTCGCGACGCGTGGAAGACGCTGCAGCGGTCGATGAGCAGCTGCACGTCACTGGTGGATCCGAAGGTGCAGGAGGCTCCGGTGCTGTACCTGCCGAAGGATTATCCCGAGCCGGCGGCGGTGGCGCGGCTGAAGAGCAAATGCGGGGTTCATGTGGTGCGGCTTCCGGTGGTGGTGGAGCGCATCGGGCAGCCGGTGGCGGTGACCACGCCGGGGCTGCTGTTCCTGCCGCATCCTTATGTGGTGCCGGGCGGGCGCTTCA